>NZ_JBAURI010000455.1:0-13722 GCF_049581145.1 Bradyrhizobium sp. | reverse complement strand
TGTCGGCACCGGTGGCCTCGTTTTCGAATTGCGCGGTCTTGGCGAAATAGGCCCGCGTGGTCTCGTTGAGATGCACCGGGAATTCGAACCCGGAGAGCCGCACCAGACCTTCGGCGAGATGATAGATCGCGTTGTCCTTGCGCGGCACCGACGAATGGCCACCGCTGTTCCTGACCTCGAGGCTGAAGCTCACCGAAACCTTCTCGCTGGTTTGGACGCTGTTGCGGATCGGCTTGCCGTCCTTCAACCCGACGCCGCCGCCCTCGTTCAGCGCGAAGGCGGCGTCGATCAGGTCGCGGTGGTTCTTCAAAAGCCACTGGATGCCGAGGCCGTCGCGATCGAGGATTTCCTCGTCGGTCTCCAGCGCGACGATAATGTCGCGGTCGGGCTTGTAACCCTCCTGCCTGTAGCGGATCAGATTGGCGATGAAGGATGCCGCCATGTATTTGTCGTCGCCCGAGCCGCGCCCGTAGAAATAGCCGTCCTTCTCGGTCAGCTTGAACGGATCGACCGACCAGTCCTCGCGCCTGGCCGGGACCACATCGAGATGCGCGACCAAGAGGATCGGCTTGCGGGCGCCGGAGCCATGCAGCCGCGCCACCAGATTGCCCTTGTGCGGCGCCGGCGAGAAGGCGTGAACGTCGGCGTCCGGAAAGCCGGCCGCCTTGAGCCGAGCCGCCATTGCGAGCGCGGCACGCGCGGTATCGCCAGTCGCGGTCGTGGTGTCGATCTCGATCAGTTCCTTGTAGATGTCGTGCGCGAGCTGCTGGTGCGGGCTGAGGTTTTCGGCCGCGGCGCGGCCAAGCAGCAACTGCGTCGAAACCAGCAGCGCCGGGAGCAGGAACGACAGATTTTGGCACGACAGCCGGCTGTGGCTGCGACTTTTTTGATGCATCTTGCACTCCGAGGATGTTCGCCGGCGGATCGAATTCAGACAAACGGCGTGCACTTGGCAAGCTATTTAGCCCAAGCGACGTGGCGGCCCGGCGAATTCCCTGGCCGAGTCCGTCGCGCCGGTCAGCGACGGATGTTCCGCACATCGCGGGCCGTCACCGGGTCCGGATAGCTGTTGCCGAAATGGGTCCGCAGATAGTTCACGACCGCTGCGACCTGGCCGTCGCTCATCATGCTGGCGAAGGACGGCATGGCGCGCCTGCCGTTGAGAACGAGATCAACCGGATATTCGCTGGCTTCGAGGTTCTTGTCCGCGACCAGTGACGGATAGGACCCGGCGCCGCTGGCGCCTGCCGCGTCCTCCATGTGGCAGCCCTGACAGACATTGGCGAACAGCTCTTGCCCGCTCATCTCGACAAAGCTGTAACCCGAACTGAAGGTGCGCCCGTTCGGGGTGGCGCTCTCCGGGACAACATTTTGAGCAAGCGCCAGGTGCGGCAGCAGCGACAGCAGCGCGAGCAGGATTGCCCGTCGCGCGCCCCGGCATGGCTGCGCCCTGCCCTGTTGCGCACGCCGTCGCCTCATGTCTTCACCACGCGCTCGTGCAGCCGCGTGATGGCATCGAGCGCGGACAGGATGGCACCCTCCTGCCATGCCGGCAGCGCGGAGGCGTGCTCGCCGGCAAGCACGATACGCCCGTCGATCCGGCATAGATTGCGGTAATGCTGCCCGCGCGCCTCTTCCGACCAGTCGCCGCTGCAGCCGAGCGTGAATGGCATTCGATGCCAGGCCACGGCAATCCCGTTCTCGAACTCGGCCGGATATTGCGGGTGAATCGCGGCACCGAATTCGACCGCACGGGCGACCCGCTCCGCCGGCGGCATCGCCGTGAACTCGAACGCGTTGGCGCCGTCGAACAGATAGGCGCCGAGCAGCACGGCGCGGCCGCTATGATTGAAGCCGGTGTTGGGATAGGCGATCTGCCGAATCGGCAGATCGGTGTAGCTGATGCCGCCATAAATGGCGTCATCCTCCTCCCAGAACCGGCGCTTGAACTGCAGGCCGATCTTGACCGCCGCCGCGTAGGGAACCGCGTCGATCGCCGACTTGAGGTCCGCACTGACGTCGATCGGCAACTGGCTGAGGATCGACAGCGGAATCGTGCACACGCACCAGTCCGCCACAGCCGTTTGCGTAGCCTTTTGCGTGTCCTTTCGCGTGTCCTTGGGATCGGCCGTGTCGACATATGTCACGGTGACGCCGCGATCGTCCTGCGTGATCGCCGTGACCTTCGAATTGTAGCGGATGACGTCGCCGACCTGGCTGGCGAACGCCTTGCCGATCATGTCCATGCCGCCCACCGGCTGGAACATCGTGGTCTGAAAATTATAGGTCGCAAAGTTCTGCAAGTAGCGCCAGAGGCGGGATTTCAGAATATCCGACAGCCCGACCGGCTCGCTCGGCGCGGCCGGCGCGGCGAGGCCGCCGCCGGGATCGGTCGCGTAACCGCGGTATGCCGCGGACGTCAGGTTGGCACCGTAGTGATAGTTCTGATCCAGCGCGCCCCATGATTTCAGCGCCTGCAACAGGATTTCCTGATCCTCCGTGGTCACGGCGTCGTCGAGCCTGCGCTGCTGGGTCGCTTTCGCCAGCAATTCGGCGATCTGGCCCTGGAAATCAGCGCGCACCGCGCGGATCCGCTGCGGCACGCCGTCGAACGCCCGCGCGGCATGCAACAGCGCGTTGTGATTGAGCTGGATGAACGGCTCGAGCGCCACGCCGAGGCGCTTGCAATAGTCGAGCAGCGCGCGATGATGATAGGGAATCCGCCATGGGCCCGGATTGAGGTAGAGGCCGCGCTCGAACTCGCAGGCCTGTGTGAAGCCGCCGAGTTCGGTGAAACGGTCGCCGCCGCGCAAGGTCCAGTTGCGGCCGCCTGCACGGCCATTGAACTCCAGGATCTGAACCTTGTATCCGGCCTTGCGCAGCTCGAGCGCGGCCGTCATGCCGGCAAGACCGGCCCCCAGAACAAGAACAGAGGCGCCTTTCGGATCGCCTTGGAGCCTGATCGGGCCAGGGTAGGGAGATTCGGACGCCAAGCCGAGGCTCGTCATCGCGTGATACATTGCCGCACTGCCCGCCATCGTACCGATAAGCGCGAGCAGATCGCGTCTCCTCACCCGTTGAGCCTCTTCTTGCATTTCGACGGCGTTCAAATCGCGTTCAGCGCAGGCGATGAAAGGGAAACCGCGCGGCCGGGCCTGTCAAGAAGCGCGCGATCATTCGACCTGCCAACACGCGTTATTGATGGGACCGCACGCGACCCGATCGTGCGACAATGCTGGCGAGCGCGTGCCAGCTTGCCGCCGGCCAAGACGCCGCGCCGAGACACAACGCCTATGCGAGTTCCGCGTCTGAGAGTTCGCGCGCCAGGCGTGCCCGCAGCGGCGTAAGCCGCTCGGCATGGTGACGCCATTTGCCGATCGAGGAAGCATAGATCGGACGCCGCACCTGGACGGCGCTTGCGGTCGCCGACGGCGCCGGCGTGGCGTGGAAGCGCAGCACGTCATCATGCCAGGGCAGTCCGACAAAATCGATGATCTTCCGGCTCGCCGCCTCCTGATGCCCGACGATGTCCTCGTAGTTGATCTCGAGCAGCAGGTCTGAAGGCAGCGTCGCCCGCCAGTGCCGCGACAGGCGCCGAAACGCGAGATAGTAATCCGCGAGCTCGACCTGGTGGTAGGAGAACGAGAACTTGCCTTGAAAGTGAGCCTTGTAGATCGCCCAGCACGCATCGAGAGGATGGCGCTGAACCATAATGATCTTCGCAGCCGGCAGGGCCGCGTGGATCAGGCCGCAATAGAGATAATTCTCGAGTGTCTTGTCCACGAAACGCGCATCGGGCAGCGCGCGCCGCGCGGCCATCGACTCGATGTAGTTTTGACCGATGCGAGCGGGATCGCCGCCGGGCGCGCCGTCGGCGGTGGCGTGATGAAGCGCGGCCGCGAAGGCGCTGGTTTCGCCGACCGAACTCATCGCGGGATGGCTTGCGATGATGCGCTCGACCAATGTGGTGCCGGTACGCGGCAACCCGGTCACGAATACCGGCGCCGCGGACCCATGGCCTGGCGGCGCCGTCTCGATCCAATTTCGAGTATGCGCGCGGATGATCCGGTCGATCTCGGCTGCTGCACGGGAGCGATTCGGTCCGATCAGGCGGCGTTGCAGTTCGCTGCCCAGCTCCACATGATCGAAGGCGCGATCGTGCATGTCCAGATCTTCGCACTCCTTGGCGAGCGCAAACCGCAGCATGACCTCGTTTTGCGCAGATAGGCCGCCGCCGATCAGCGTTTCCATCTCCGCAATATGATTGCGCGTGGCGGTCTGGATCCGCAGATCGGAGCGCAAATAATGGGCAAGGCCATAGTGGTGGTCGAGCGCAATCGCCGCGTCGCAATGCGCTTCCGCCTCGACCAGCGCCCCGGTCATGCGCTCGGTCGCCGCCAGATTGAAGAGATATTGCGGTACATCGGCGCGGCCCGCGACCGCGCGCAGGAACAGGCGCCTCGCCCGATCATGCAGGCCCAGCAGACCGAAGATCGCGCCCAGCGCATCGAGCGCCTCAGGCGCGGCACCGACCGCCATCCCGATTCTGGCTTCGGCGCTTTCAGCGACCTCGCGGGCGTGCCCTGCCCTGCCGGTCAGGAACAGGCATTTGGCGCGAAGGATGAGCGGTATCGGATCGTCAGCGGCGAGCGCGGCGGCGCGTTCGGCGCAGACGATTGCCGCATCGGGACGGCCGCGTTGCAGGGCCGTCTCGGTGAGCAGACACCAGGCCGTCGCATTGTTCGCATCGCGCGCCAGGATCTGGGCACAGATGCCCTCGGTTCGTGCAATGTCGCCTGCACTGAACGCCTGCCGCGCCGCGTCGATCGTCGCCGGCGTGTCCTTCGGCAAAGGTCGGCCGAGAGCCTGGCCTCTGGACTGCTTCAATGCACCGGCTCCCTGGGAAGCAGACAGAACGACCGCGACCGCGGCCGCCCCATCAAAGACAAAAGGCCCGGGGACGTCCATTGCGGACATCCCCAGGCGTCAAGCGTCAGGCTGATACCTCAGTCGTGGTCGTGGTGGCCACCGTCCTGGTCAAACGCGAAGTTGCCCCAGAGGTCGCCGATCGCCGGACGATTGGTCGGCACATAGGGATTGTCACTGGAGGTTTGCGGGTTCGGCAGATTGTCGCGACTGCGATTCGACAGCTTCGGCAGATCCCAGTTGCGCTCGATGAACTTCACGATCGATGCGTGATCGGAATACTCATGCGAGACGTGACCGCCCATCGAATATTTCGACACCACCAGCATCGGGATGCGGGTGCCGTCGCCGAAATAATCGACCGGCTGGACGTAACCGGAGTCGTAGTAGCCGCCACCCTCGTCGGTGGTCACCAGGATCGCCGTCGATTCCCAGAGTTCCTCGTTGGACTGGACCTGCTCGATGATCCGCCGGGCGAACGATTCGAACAGATCGAGCTTGGACGACGCCGGATGACCGTCGTTGAAGGTGCTCGGCTTGACGAAGGACACCGCCGGCAGATTGCCGCTGGCGATGGCGTCGTAGAGATCGAGCGTGTCCTTCAGATGCTCATTGCGCGCAGTGGCGTTGGTCATGACCGACGCCGAATAGAGGAACGGGTTGCAGATGTTGCAGTAGAGATAGGCGACCGGATCGAGCGATCCAAAGTTCGTGCCTTCGCCCGGCGCAGTCTTGAAGTCGTTCCAGCGTTCGCCAAAATACGCCCACGAGACCTGGGACTGGCTGAGCACGTCGCCGATATGGTGCTGCTTGATCACCGGCGGCAGCGTGAACGGACCGTTATTGACCGGGTCGGTGGCGCCGCTGCCGATGAACGCCGGAACATAGTTGTTGAGCAGATAATAGGCGTTCGGGGCGCAGTTCGGCGAAACGTGGATCGCCTGAAGATAGCTCGTGATCGGCGCGACACCCGGCTGGGTCGGATCGGAACAATTGGTATAGCTGCCACCGCCATAGCCGTCGTTGGTGTACCAGTTGTTGGATTCCGGCGCTGGATTGGGATTCTCGATCTCGTTGACGTAGACTGGCGGATTCGAGCCGGGAACCAGCACGTGGTTGGGGGTTGCCGGATCGCCATTGGCATCGGCGTAGTACAGCGCATCGGCGTAGCCGAACATCATCTGGTTGGCGAATGTGCCGCCCATCACCGGCTGATGGTAGTTGTCGTTGAGGGTATATTCGCGCGCGAGCTTGGTGAGGTATGGCGCGTCGCCCTTGGCCACATTGTAGAAGCCCAGCGCGATATTGCCTTCCTTGAGCGGCGCGCTCGGCGGCGGAGCGCCGTTGCTGCCCGAGGAGATGGTTTCCTCCACCCAGGGGAAGAGGTCGGCCTGGCAGCCGCTCGGGTTGCCAGCCGTGGTCTTGGCGATGTCGCAATCGAGTTCCTGCCACATCTGGTAGAAGCGATGGACGGGGCTGCCACCGTAGGTGTCGTAAAGGCTGCCACCTTGCGCCGTGACCAGGGGATAGGGACCGTTCGGCAGGTCACTGGCATTCAAGATCCGCGTGTCCGGCGAGTTGCCCGGGATGCCAGTGGCACCCGTCGTCAGCACGGACAGATCCTGCGGACGCAAGCCGTAGTCGGCCTGTGCGGCGAGTTGCAGGCTTGCCATGCATCCCGGACCATCGAGAGCCGCGGTATTGACGGACGTGTAGCAGGCCTGCGGCGCATAGGAGGTGCCGGGCGTCTGCAGCTTGTTGCTTGTGGTATTATAAGGCGTCTTGTTGCCGGGATGGTTCGAATAGAAATTGGTGTCCTCGGCGGCGAACTGCGCGGCCTTGCCATAGTTCGGGCCGGGTGTGCCGTCGGCGTTGACGATGCCCTTGGACAGCAAATTGTCGACATGCTCGCCGTTCTGCGGCTGATAGGTTGCGAAGACATGATCGAAGGTGCGGTTTTCGCCCATGATGATGATCACGTGCTTGATTGGACTGTCGGTCTTGCCGTCATTGGCATGCGATCCGCCCAGGATCATGTTGTCGGCTGCGAAAGCATCGCATCCCATCAGAGAAAGAATGGCCGCGGTCACCACGGTGCGATCGCGTAAACGTCGTGTCAGTTGCTTGAGCATGAGGCCTCCCGAAAGATGAAGAGTCGGGCAAAATGTCCGAAAGGCCGGCAACCTAGCCACCCGATGTGACAGGTTTGCTTCATGATGATGTCACGAAAAAAACGGAGACGGTGTTGCAAAGCTGCAAGGCAGCGGCGACCGGCCGGAAAACATCCGCTATCAGAACAGCTTGAACGGAAGAAAGAGCCAATTATGACCGATCACGAAGTGTCTCGGTGTTTGGTCCATCATGATCGCGAGGCCCGGGATTCGCAGCGGCGGCGAACTCGTGGTCATGAAATGGCGGTCACGAACTCGCCTTGGCCTTCCTTGCGGCGATCTGCTGCAGGGCCCAGCGGGCATTCTTCCTGACGTCGGGATCGCCGTCATTGGCAACCAGCATCAGGAAGGCCTCGCCGTCGGGATCGGCGATTTCGCCGAGCGCAGCAGCGGCTTCCTTGCGCAGATTGGCCTGTTCGTGGCGTATGCAACTGCCGATCGGCCGCACCGCGCGATCGACCTTCATCTTGCCGAGGCTCCGGATCGCCTTCAGCCGCACCTGCCAGAAATCATCAGCCAAGGACGCAATCAACTGATCCGCGGCGAGGATCCCGTTGGCGTTGAGGCCGAGGGTTTCGGCGGCCATCTCGCGCACCATCCAATCGTCATCCCTGAGCGCGCGGGTGATGGTCTCGGCGGCCGGCTTCATCTGCGAGAAGGCCAGCGCGCTGACCGCGGCGCGGCGGACATGGGCGTCGGGATCGTTGATCAGCGCGGTCAGGGCCGGAATCGATTCCTCCAGCTTGAGAAAGCCGATCACGCCGATCGCCTGGACGCGAACCGCAGCGTCTGGATCATGCAGCGCTTCGAGCGCGGGCTTCAGCGTATCCTTGCGCCGCAGTTCCTTCAGCGCCCGCAACGCGCCCATCCGGACGAACGCATGCCCGTGCGTGACCAGCGGCAGGATCATGTCAGCGCAGGCCGGGTCCTTGAACTCCGCCATGCTGTCGGCGGCGGCCGAGGCCACGATGCGCTCCGGATCGACCAGCAGTTTTGTCAGGGCAGCGGCGGCTTCGGGTCCGTCGAATTCACCGAGCGCCATCGCAACCTGCTGGCGCACGCCGGCATCGGGATCGGTGACAACGGCGGCGAGGTGCCTGACCGCACCGGGATCGCCGGAATAACCCAGCGCGATCACGGCGACGCGGCGCTCGCCGGGATCGGCGGCCTGCAGCCGCTCGTCGGCATCCTCGATATCGTCGTAGGACTCGAACGGACTCGACATGGCTACCTCAACAGATAGGGGATGTTGACGGTGACGGCGCCGGTCGGACAGTCCGCCTCGCATGGCATGCAATACCAGCATTCGTCATAGGCCATGTAGGCCTTGCCGGTCATGTCGCTGATGCGCAGCACATCCAGCGGACAGACCTCGACGCAGACCGTGCAGCCCTTGTCGGCGATGCATTTGGCCTCATCCACAACCACCGGAACTGACGTCTGATAGGTCGCAAGCGGCATTCAAATCTCCTGCAATGATCGGGATTGTGACGAGGCGTCAGGCGCTGGCGCGAATGCGCTGCTTGTCGTAGAGGTCCTTTTCGTCGTCGGCGATCGGGACGATGTAGGGCTCGACCGGCCGCTTCTCGCTGACCATCTTGCCGTCCTGCTTGCCGAGCAACGTGTGGCAGAACCAGTTCTCGTTGTCCTTTTCGGGAAAATCGGTGCGCAGGTGATAGAGACCCCAGCGGCTTTCCTCGCGATACATCGAGGCATGCACCGCCATGTCGGCGCAGTCCAGAATTGATTGCGCCTCGAGCGCGCGCAGCAATTCATGCGCATTGCGCGCGATCATGCTCTCGCCGGCATCCTCGCGGACCTCGGCTAGGCGGCGCGCGCCCAATTGGTATTTCGCGGTGACTTTTGGCGGCTGCAGATAGTCGTTCACCAGCCGCCGTGTCTTGTATTCGATCTGGTTCGGCGGGATGCCATCCTCGCGCCTGGTCGGCGCCATGACGCGGTCGCGCTCGCGGGCGACGTCGGCGGCATCGAACTCGGCAAAGTCGTGGCTGTCGGCGAATTCCATCGCGTCGATGCCGGCGACCGAGCCGTTGGTAAAGGCGCCGAGCATGTAGTTGTGCGGCACGCTCGCCATGTCGCCCGCGGCATAGAGCCCCGGCACCGTGGTACGCGCATGCTCGTCGACGAACACGCCGGAGGCGCTGTGGCCCGAGCAGAAGCCGATCTCGGAAATGTGCATCTCGATCGACTCGGTGCGGTAATCGACCCCCCGCCCCTTCTGGAACTGCCCGCGGGTCGGTCGTTCGACCTTGTGCAGCGTGGATTCGATCTCTTCGATGGTCTTGTCGTGCAGATGCTTGAGCTGCAGGAATACCGGCCCCTTGCCCGACGACAGCTCATTGTAGAACTCGAGCATCATCTGGCCCGACCAATAGTCGCATTCGATGAAGCGCGAACCTTCGTTGTTGGCGGTATAGGCGCCGAACGGGCCAGCGACATAGGCGCAGGCCGGGCCGTTATAATCCTTGATCAGCGGATTGATCTGGAAGCATTCGAGATTGGCGAGCTTGGCGCCGGCGTGATAGGCCATCGCATAGCCGTCGCCGGAATTGGCGGCGTTCTCGTAAGTGCCGAACATGTAGCCGGAGGTCGGCAGGCCGAGGCGTCCCGCGGCACCCATGCAGAGGATCACGGCCTTCGCCTTGATCACCAGCATCTCGGCGGTCCGCGTATTGACGCTGATCGCGCCCGCCACGCGGCCATCGCTCGACGTCAACAGCCGCGTCGCCATGTAGCGGTTGGAGATCAATATCCGCGCGCGCCGGAGCTGGCGGTACAGCGCCTTCTTCACGGTCTCGCCGTTCGGCATCGGCAGCACGTAGGTGCCGATATGGTGTACCTTCTTGACCGCGTAGTCGCCGTTCTCGTTCTTGAGGAAGCGAATCCCGAAACTGTCGAGCTCCTCGATGATCTTGTAGCAGTTCTGCGCGTATTGATAGACCGCCTTCTGGTCGACGATCCCATCATTGGCGATGGTGATTTCCTTGGTGTATTGTTCGGGCGTCGCATAGCCCGGGATGACCGCGTTGTTCAGCCCGTCCATGCCCATCGAGATCGCGCCGGACCGCTTGACGTTGGCCTTTTCCAGCAGGACGACGTTCGCCTTCGGATTCCTGAGCTTGGCCTTCAGCGCGGCCATCGGGCCGGCGGTGCCGCCGCCGATCACCAGCACATCGCAGGACACCTCCGAAAGTCCGTCGACGATCTCATCCATTGCCATCATATGCTCCTGATTCGTCGGCGCATCGGCCGCGTTGCTGCGAGATTTGTCCAGGCACCTCTCCGACGATAGCAATTAGTTGTCGCCGGCGAGAGAATGCCAATGTTTGATCGGTCTGCCGGAATCCGACCCAGCCCTTGAACAAAAAGCAGGCAGCCAACTCACCGTTCGACGAACGCCTTCTCGATGACGAAATGGCCGGGCTCGCTGTGATTGCCCTCGGAAAAGCCGCACCCGGTGAGCATCGCGCGGAGTTCCTCGAGCATGCCAGGACTGCCGCACAGCATGATGCGATCGGTGGCGCGGTCGAGGTCGGAAAGGCCGATATCGGCGAAGAGCTGGCCGGACGCGATCAGATCGGTCAGGCGGCCGCGGTTCCGGAACGGCTCGCGCGTGACCGTCGGATAATAGATCAGCTTGTCCGCGAGCATCGGGCCAAACAGGTCGTCCTGACGCAGCTTTTCGACCAGCCGCTCGCCATAGGCCAGCTCGGTGACCTGGCGGCAGCCATGCGCCAGGATGATGGTGTCGTAGTTTTCGTAGACCTCGGGATCCTTGATCAGGCTCGCGAAGGGCGCCAGCCCTGTGCCGGTCGACAACAGCAGCAGCCGCTTGCCGGGCAGCAGGTTGCCCGTGATCAGCGTCCCCGTGGCCTTGCGGCCGACCAGAATGATATCGCCCGCCCGGATATTCTGCAGGCGCGAGGTCAGCGGCCCGTCAGCGACCTTGATGCTGAAGAACTCCAGTGCCTCCTCGTGATTGGCGCTCGCCATGCTGTAGGCCCGCACCAGCGGCCGGCCCTCCAGTTCCAGCCCGATCATGGCGAATTGCCCGTTCTGGAAGCGAAAGCCGGGGTCGCGCGTCGCGGTGAAACTGAACAGGGATTCGGTCCAGTGCGTCACCGACAGAACCGTTTCCTTCTGAAAAGCACTCATCGTCCATCTCTCTCTGCTTCGTCCGATCGTGGAATGCGCGTGCGGTGCGCCACGGTCGAACGTTTCATCGAGGAGGACATTCCAGGCAACTCTCAACAGGGATTGCCGGTCGATTAGTTGCTCATTTGGGTATACGGCATCATGCGTGTCGCCCAGCGGCATGCGATCGAACTGCGCTGATAGCAATTAGTTGCTATCGGCGAGCCTGCCGGCGAACTAAACCTTCCAAAGGAGACCGTCGTGACAATGATGGCAATGGTGGCGCCAAGGCTGACAGGTTACGAGGTGGGCTCTGATCTCGCTTCGCTTGCGCTGACCACGTCGCAGGACGGACTTATCACGCTCACTGCCGAGCAGCTTCGAATCGCCTGCAAATGCGCGCACTGCGCACGGGCGCGCATCGACCAGCGCTTTCCAGCAGATTTTCCGGGCATCGCCATCGTCGAGGTCAACGATCTCGGCTACGGCCTCAACATCGGCTTTTCCGACGGACATAATCGGGGCATCTACCCCATGAGCTATTTGCTGGCCATCGCGAGTCGTTGATTTTATTGCGATTTCGGATGGCGTCGCCGACGGAAGTTTCGCCCGGTCTGGCACGAACATTGCTGCTTTCCGGATCAGTTCTAACGATCGGAGGTCGGCGATGGTGCCGCAGGCAGTCAACGCTGCGCAGCGAACTGCGCATCCCCAAATACCGGCCGCCCGGTCAAGCGCGACGTCTTCGCTGCTCTTGACGGAGAACCAGCAATCGATCGGTGGGCCGCCGCCCCTCATGGAAAAGCTCTCGGCGCGCGAGCGCGAGATGGTTCTGAAGCAGGGGCGCCGCAAGGTCCTCAATCGGGGGCAGACACTGTTCAACCAGGGTGCGAAACATGACGGTATCTACCTGATCGAAAGCGGCCGGATCCGCGTGTTTTATACTTCTCCGCTCGGCCGCGAGATCACGCTGGCCTACTGGCACCCCGGCAATTTCGTCGGCGGACCGGAGGTGTTCGGCGGCGGCATCCATCAATGGTCCGGCACGGCCTCCAGCAATTGCAGCGTGGTGCAACTGCCGGGCAAGGAGCTGCGCGCGCTCGCGACCGAAATTCCGAACCTCGCAATCGGCCTGATCGAGGGACTGACCTTCAAGGGCAAGTGCTATTCTGCGCTGGCGCAGATGCTCGGAACCCGCTCGATCACGCAGCGGCTGGCGCACCTTCTCTTGCACTTGATGAGCCTCTACGGGGTCGCCGACAAGGACGGCACCGTGATCGCCGCAGCCTTCACTCATGCCGACCTCGCCCACATGGTGGGCGCCACCCGGCAATGGGTGACCATCAGCCTGAAGCGGATGCAGGAGAAACGGATCGTCCTTACCAAGCGATCGCAGATCGTGGTGTGCCGGCCGGACATCCTGGAGGAGATGCGCGGGCAAGCTGCGGACTAATGCCTCTGATCAAGGTCGCTGCACGTTCAATTGGCTTTGCCGGGCGAAACTGCCCAACACCTATGCAAGCGGCTTTTCCGGGCAACTAATCCACCATGACGTCAAGTCCGCGTTTGCCTGGATCGCCCGCCGAACCAATCATGGCAGGCCAAGCGCATCCAACAAAATGAGGATGAGAATGCTCCGCCAGCTTCCAGCCCGCACTCTCTCGATCGCCGCGGCCTCATTGGCCCTGATACTGGCGCGTCCCGCCAGTGCGGAAACCGTCACCATCGGCATCGGCACGCAGGACACCACGACCAACACGGTAACCGCCGGCACCGTCATCCGGCAGCTGCATCTGTTGGAGAAGTACCTGCCGACCACCGGCAAATATGCCAACATCAAGTTCGAGCTCGACTGGCAGAATTTCACCTCCGGCCCTCCCGTCACCAATGCGATGATGGCGGACAAGCTGCAGTTCGGCATGATGGGCGACTATCCGCTGATCGTGAACGGCTTTACCTTCGAAAACAATCCCGACAGCAAGAGCCGCCTGATCGCGGTCGCGGCCTACAGCCTGGCGGGTTCGGGCAACGGCATCGTCGTGCACAAGGACTCGCCCTATTACGACCTCGCCGATCTCAAGGGCAAGGTGGTCAGCGTTCCCTTCGGGTCCGCCGCGCACGGCATGGTGCTGAAGGCGATGCAGGACCGCGGCTATCCGCCGGACTTCTTCCAGCTGGTCAACCAGAGCCCCGAAGTCGGCTCGACCAATCTGCAGGAGAAGAAGATCGACGCCCATGCCGACTTCGTGCCGTTCGCCGAGCTGTTGCCATTCCGCGGCTTTGCCCGAAAGATCTTCGACGGTGTGCAGACCAACCTGCCGACCTGGCACGGCGTCGTGGTCCGCACCGACTTCGCCGAGAAATATCCCGAAGTCGTGGTCGCCTACATCAAGGCGATCATCGCCGCCAATCAGTGGTTCCGCGCCGATCCCAAGGCAGCTTCCGAAAAGATCCAGGAATGGACCGGGAC
>NZ_JBAURI010000454.1:0-1783 GCF_049581145.1 Bradyrhizobium sp. | reverse complement strand
GCCTTGCGCCGGGACCCATGCCGGGTGATCTCTCATTGTCGAAATGCTGTTCGACCATTGCTCGCAAAATAGGCGCCTGTGGTCATGGGTCCCGGCGCGAGGCCGGGACGAGGCCGATGTTGGATTGGCGCAGGTGATGGCGTGTCCCCGGCGTGGACGCCTTCTCAATCTCATCCGGCTGCGTTTCATCAAGTTTTGATATGAAGCTTTGCTGGACAAATCCCGCCCGGCATCTGGTAGCCTCACCAAAAACGGGAGGATGACCATGATGAATCGACGCCAGTTTGTCACCACCGGCGCCGCCGGCGTAGCGCTGTTCGGTCATGTGCGCGGAGCCCGTGCCGCAACCTACGACCTGATCATCAAGGGCGGGCGTGTCATCGATCCTTCGATGGAACTCGACGCGGTGCGCGACGTGGCGATCGCGCAGGGCCGGATCGTGGCGGTCGCGGAAAATATCCCGGGCGATGCGGCCGAGACGATCGACGCGCAGGGCAAGATCGTGGCCCCTGGCCTGGTCGACATCCACACCCATGCCGGCAAGAGCAAGGAAGGGCCTTCGATGTGCCTGCGGGATGGCGTGACCTGCTGGGTCGATGCCGGCTCCGGCGGCGCCGACAATATCGATCAGGTCGCCGCCGTCGCCCGCGGCGCGCCGCAGCTCGGCCGCATCCTGGTGAACATCGCCCGCACCGGCGTCGTCACGCCCGCGGGCGAGCTGCATGACCTCGCCAGCGCCAATGTCGCGCTGGCGCAAGGCGCGATCGCGCGCAACCGTGATGTCGTGGTCGGCGTCAAGGCGCGGCTGTCGAACAACGTCGCCGGGTCCAACGATCTCGAGGCGTTGCGGCGGGCGCAGGAGGCTGCCGCACCGTTCAATCTCCCGGTCATGATCCATGTCGGCCAGAATTATTCGCCGCTGCGGTCCATTCTTGCGCTACTCAAGCGCGGCGACATCGTCACCCACATGTACGCGCCGGGCGTGAACGGCATCCTCGACGACAAGGGCGTACTGATACCCGAAGTGATGGCCGCGCGCCGCCGTGGCGTCTTGTTCGATTTCGGCAACGGCACCGCCGGTCATTTCGATTGGGATACCGTAGACAAGGCAACGAAGCAGGGCCTGTGGCCGGACACTTTCTCGACCGACTGGAACGTGACGTCGAAGACCACGGGTGTCGTCGATCTGCCCAATGTGATGTCAAAATTCATCATGTATGGCATATCGCTCAGCCAGATCATCGCCTGCGCCACCGTCAACGCCGCGCGCATCTTTCCGTCCTTCGACGACCGCGGCACGCTCAATGTCGGTGCGCCCGCCGATGTCGCGATCATGGAGCTGCGCGAGGGCAGTTTCGATTTCCTCGACAACTACGAGGGCGTCCGCAGCGGCAAGCAGCGGCTGTTTCCGGCGGGAGTCGTGCTGGCGGGCAAGAGCGTGGCCCACGTCTGATAAGGGTGGCCTCGATAGGTGACTCGTCATGCGCGGGCCTGACCCGCGCATCTATCGAAGACAGTCCTTGGTTTCGACGTGATGGATTGCGGGGCAAGCCGAGACAACCCGGTCATGATGAGGGTAGTCCACATGTGAACGACCCACAGCGGACGCGGTGAGTGGTGGCGTCGCAATGCGGAAGGCGAGGGCCCCGCCGCACGGCGCGCGGCGGGACCATTTTTGATCTAATCGATTATTCAGACTGATTTGCGACCGGCCGGGACGTCGAGACGCCTGGCCTCAGTCTTGCTTCAGGACGTCGACGCCCTCTTCGCGGACCGCCTGGAG
>NZ_JBAURI010000453.1:0-2172 GCF_049581145.1 Bradyrhizobium sp. | reverse complement strand
TAGCTCCATCAATGCATCGGGCGAGCCAAACGACAAGTTGCCTTTCGCGCCGATCTTGCGGGCCAGTGCCTTCAGCTGGATGCTGGTGCTCTCATCCGTGACCACCAGGAAGTAGTTCCTTTTGCTGTCTCGCAGGAACAAGTTCTTGGTATGGATACCGGGAATGTCGCCCCGCAAGGCCCGAGACTCCTCGACCGTGTGAAGGGCTGGATGCTCGAAGGTTTTCGCGTGAATTCCCTTGTCTTCGAGATATCTAAGAAGCTCGTCGCTCTTTTGCATGCCGATCGTGGTCCACTCCGTTATCGCAGTCGCATCAGATGAAGCGGAACCGCAAGCTTGCATATGACGTTTTATCTCGCACGCCGGAACAGCTCTAGCATAAGCCGTGGTCGCCGAGAATTCTCGCCCAATATCCGGCCAGCTGAGCCAGAATGATATCATGGGACGCGGGTGCAGGATTTGTGCTTTAATCCAGCCCCTCGGGTCGGACTTTTCGATGAATATTCAGATCAAGGATTTGGGCTCGTTACCGGTGGCTGGACGGGAAGAAGTTCCCGGCTTTTGCACCTTCTGTCGGTCGCGTTGCGGTTCGCTCAACGTCATCGAGAACGGTCGCCTGATCGAGGTCAAGCCGCTGCCGTCGCACCCGACCGGCAAGGCCTTGTGCGCGAAGGGGCGCGCGGCGCCCGAGATCGTGCACCACGCCCGCCGGCTGCGCGTGCCGCTGCGGCGTACCCGGCCCAAGACGGACGCTGACCCCGGTTGGCAACCAATCAACTGGGACGAGGCGCTCGACTGCATTGCCGGGAAGCTGGCCACGATTGCCCGCGAAAGCGGGCCGGAAGCGGTGGCGTTCAGCTTTACCTCGCCGAGCGCATCGTCGATCTCGGACAGTCTGCCCTGGCTTGAACGGTTCGTCTGGACTTACGGCAGTCCGAACATCTGCTGGTCGACCGAACTGTGCAATTGGCACAAGGATCACGCGCACGAATTCACCTTCGGCACCGGCGTCCAGGTGCCGGACTATCGTAACTCCGATCTTATCGTGCTGTGGGGCCACAACCCGTCCAGCACCTGGCTTGCGCAGGCGGAAGCGATTGGAGAAGGCAGGCGCAAGGGTGCGCGGCTTGTCGTGGTCGATCCACGCAAGACCGACCTTGCGCGGGACGCCGATCTATGGCTGCGGATTTGTCCGGGCACGGATGGCGTACTGGCACTGGCGGCAGCGCGCCAGTTGATCGAACACAACGCGTATGACGACGATTTCGTGCGCCGCTGGACCAATGCGCCGCTGCTGGTGCGGAAAGACAATGGCCGGTTGCTGCGGGCTGAGGATATGGTGCTTGGTTCGAGCGAGGCCTTCGTCGCATGGGATGATGGTGAACAAGCCCCCGTTGCGATTGCGCGCAACAGGGCGCTCGATCCGGAGGTGGCGGCACGTCTCGACATCAGTCGGACGAGAATGCTCATCATCGACGGCAAACGCGTCGCCTGCACGCCGGTGTTTGCGCTCTATCGCGACGTCGTGCGTCAATATACGCCAGATTACGCCGCGGCGGTGACCGGCCTGTCGGTTGCCGCGATCGAGGCCTTCTGCGACGAAATCGGCAAGGCGCAGCGCCTGTGCTATTACGGCTGGACCGGGATCGGCCAGCACGCCGACGCAACCCAGATCGATCGGGCGATTGCCACGCTGTTTGCGCTGAAGGGGCAGTATGACGCGCCCGGCGGCAACGTGACCTGGCCCTCGCATCCGGCGAAGGCGATCAGCAACTATGCGATGCTGGCCCCGGAACAACGGGCCAAGGCGCTGGGATTAAAACAGCGTCCGGTCGGTCCTCCGGCGCGCGGCTGGGTCAACGCTGCCGACGTCTATCGCGCCATCCTGCACGCGGAGCCGTATCGGGTGCGCGCGCTGGTCGGGTTCGGGGCCAATCTCCTGGTTTCGCAGCCCGCGCCCTCAGTGGGCCGGCGCGCCCTCGAGCAACTCGAGTTTTACGTCCATTGCGATCTCTTCCTCAGTCCGACCGCCGAGATGGCGGACATCGTGCTTCCGGTCAATACCGCCTTTGAACGCGAGGCCTTGCGCATTGGTTTCGAGATATCCCACGAGGCGCAGGAACGGATCCAGTTGCGCCGGGCTGCGGTGTCGCCGATTGGTGAAGCGCGATC
>NZ_JBAURI010000452.1:0-8491 GCF_049581145.1 Bradyrhizobium sp. | reverse complement strand
GTTCGGTGACGCCGAGGCCGTAATAGATCGCAGCGTTGCCGCCGGTCGCATAGAGCCGCGCCGCGGCGCGCAATTCCATGGGGTCGACGCCGGTCACGATCGCCGTCGCCTCGGGGCTGTGGTTCGGCTGGGCCACGAAGGACGCCCAATCCTCGAACTCGCTCCAGTCGCAGCGTTCGCGCACGAAGGACTCGTTGACGAGGCCCTCGGTGACGATCACATGCGCCATCGCGGTCAAGACCGCGACATTGGTGCCCGGCCGAAGCGGCAGATGCTGCGCCGCCTTGATATGCGCCGATCGCACCAGTTCGGTGCGGCGCGGATCGATCACGATCAGCCTGGCGCCGGCGCGCAGCCGCTTCTTCATGCGCGAGGCGAACACCGGATGGGCGTCGGTCGGGTTGGCGCCGATCACCATGATGACGTCGGTCTGCTCGACCGAATCGAAATCCTGCGTGCCCGCGGAGGTGCCGAACGCCGTCGACAGGCCATAGCCTGTCGGCGAATGACAGACGCGGGCGCAGGTATCGACATTGTTGTTGCCGAAGCCGGCGCGGATCAGCTTCTGCACCAGATAGGTCTCTTCATTGGTGCAGCGCGACGAGGTGATGCCGCCGATCGCATCGCGGCCGTACTTCTGCTGCAGGCCCCGGAGCCTGTCGGCTGCAAAGCCGAACGCCTCGTCCCAGGACACTTCGCGCCAAGGATCGTCGATCGTTTCCCGGATCATCGGCTTGAGGATGCGCTCCTTGTGGGTGGTGTAGCCCCAGGCAAACCGGCCCTTGACGCAGGAATGGCCGCGATTGGCCTTGCCGTCCTTGAACGGAACCATGCGCACCACTTCCTCGCCGCGCATCTCGGCCTTGAAGGCGCAGCCGACGCCGCAATAGGCGCAGGTCGTCACCACCGAGTGCTCGGGCTGGCCGATCTCGATGACGGATTTTTCGGTCAGGGTCGCGGTTGGACAGGCCTGCACGCAGGCGCCGCAGGAGACGCATTCGGAGCCGAGAAAGCTCTCGCTCATGCCCGGCGAGACACGGCTGTCGAAGCCGCGCCCGGAGATCGTCAGCGCGAAGGTGCCTTGCACCTCCTCGCAGGCGCGGACGCAGCGCGAGCAGACGATGCATTTCGAGGGATCATAGGTGAAATAGGGATTCGACTCGTCCTTCGGCATCCACGCGGCGTTCGGCGCGCCGTCGACTTTGCCGAACACATGGTTCTCGCCCTGGTAGCCATAGCGCACGTCGCGCAGTCCGACCGCGCCGGCCATGTCCTGCAATTCGCAATCGCCGTTCGCGGCGCAGGTCAGGCAGTCCAGCGGATGGTCGGAAATGTAGAGCTCCATCACTCCCTTGCGCAGCTTTTTCAGCCGTTCGCTCTGGGTGTGCACGACAAGGCCCGGCGTTGCGGGCGTGGTGCAGGACGCCGGCGTGCCGGCGCGGCCCTCGATCTCGACCAGGCAGAGCCGGCAGGAGCCGAACGCATCGACCATGTCGGTGGCGCAGAGCTTTGGGATCTGCGTGCCGGCCTGCATCGCCGCGCGCATGATCGAGGTGCCCTCGGGCACCGTGACCTGGTTGCCGTCGATGGTCAGCGTCACCATGACGTCGGATTTGGCGCGGGGGGTGCCGAAATCGGTTTCCTCAATAAGAGACATGGCGATCGTCCTCGATATCTATTCCGCGGCCTGCAGGCCGGTCGGCTGGGGGCCGAAATCTTCTCGAAAATGTTTCAGCGCGCTGAGAACGGGGTAGGAGGTGAAGCCGCCGAGCGCGCAGAGCGAACCCAATTTCAGTGTGCTGCAGAGATCCTCGACCAAGGCGATGTTCTCGCCGACGCGCTCGCCGCGCCTGATCCTGTCGATGGTCTCGACGCCTCGGGTCGAGCCGATCCGGCAGGGCGTACATTTGCCGCAGGATTCGATGGCGCAAAACTCCATCGCGAAACGCGCTTGCCGCGCCATGTCGACGCTGTCGTCGAACACCACGATGCCGCCATGGCCGATCAGGCCGTCGCGCGCCGCGAACGCCTCATAGTCGAACGGCGTGTCGAACAATTGACGCGGGAAATAGGCGCCGAGCGGCCCGCCGACCTGCACCGCGCGCACCGGTCGCCCGGTAGCCGTCCCGCCGCCGATATCGTCGACCAGTTCGCCCAGCGTGACGCCGAACGCGGTCTCGAACAGGCCGCCATACCGGATATTGCCGGCGAGCTGGATCGGCATCGTGCCGCGCGAGCGTCCCATGCCGAAATCGGCATAGGCCTTGGCGCCGTCGGCCAGGATGAAGGGGATTGCCGCGAATGACAGCAGGTTGTTGATCACGGTCGGCTTGCCGAACAGGCCCTTGTGCGCCGGCAGCGGCGGCTTGGCGCGGACGATGCCGCGACGGCCTTCGAGGCTTTCCAGCAGCGAGGTTTCCTCGCCGCAGACATAGGCGCCAGCCCCGACCCGGACCTCGATATCGAAATTCCTGGCGGAGCCGCAGATCGCGGCGCCGAGATGGCCGTCGCGTCTGGCTGCGGCGATCGCCGCATTCATCGCCACGACCGCGTGCGGATATTCGGAACGGATGTAGATGTAGCCCTTGGTCGCGCCGACCGCGACGCCAGCGATCGTCATGCCTTCGATCAGCACGAAGGGATCGCCTTCCATGATCATGCGGTCGGCAAAGGTTCCGCTGTCGCCTTCGTCGGCGTTGCAGACGATGAACTTGCGGTCCGCACTGCTCTGCGCCACCGTCTTCCACTTGATGCCGGTGGGGAAGCCGGCACCCCCGCGGCCGCGCAGTCCGGATGCCGTGACAGCGGCGATAATCTCGTCCGGCGTCGACGCCAAAGCGCGCTCCAGGCCCTTGTAGCCGCCATGGGCGCGGTAATCCTCGATCGAGCGCGGATCGACCACGCCGCAGCGCGCGAAGGTCAGGCGGGTCTGGCGCTTCAACCAGGGGATTTCGTCGGCAAGCCCGAGCCGCAGGGGGTGCGGGCCATTGCATGCCATCGCATCGAACAAAGAGGGGACGTCGGCCGCGTTGACCGGCCCGTACGCCACGCGGCCCTTCACGGTCGCCACCTCGACCATCGGCTCCAGCCAATAGAGTCCGCGCGATCCGTTTCGGACGATCTGGATCGGCAGGTCGTGCTTTTCCGCGACCTGCTCGAGTGCGGCAACGACATCATCGGCGCCGACGGCAATCGCGCCGGCATCACCGGGAACGAAGATCCGCATTTTCATCGCTGCGCCTCCGCGATCAGCGTATCGAGGCGCGATTCGTCGAGCCGTCCGACGACGCGGCCGTCCAGCATCGCCGACGGCGCGGTGGCGCAAAGGCCGAGACAATAGATCGGCTCCAGTGTGACGCGCTCATCGGCCGTGGTGCGACCGAACGCAATGCCGAGCCTGGCTTCCGCGTGCGCGGCCAGCGCATCGCCGCCCGCGGCCTGGCAGGCTTCGGCACGGCACAGTTTCAGCACGTGCCGTCCGGCCGGTTTCTCGCGGAAATCGTGGTAGAACGTAAACACGCCGTAGACTTCCGCGCGCGATAGATTGAGCGCGTCGGCAACCATCGGGATGGCGGGCTCCGGGATATAGCCGAACGTCTCCTGCAGCGCGTGCAGGACGACCAGCGTCGCGCCCTCGGTCGGGGCGTGTTCGGCAATGATGTCGGCCGCGCGCGCGGTATCCCAGGGCTCATCGTTCGACATCGGCATCCGCGTTCTCGATCAGAGGGTTAGGCTGTCGCCATCAGAAATTGAATTCTCGCCAATATCAATAAAGCTGTCTGATGCTGCGATACGGAAATGCGATTGATAGAAGATTGAAATCGACCGATATTAAAATGGAATTAAGGATATGACGGGCTCGGCAGGCCGGCTTTTGGCATATTTGCCGCGGATCAGCCGTGTTATCGCCGGAAGCGATGTTAGATGATCCCCGGAGGCATCCGATTTGATCGACAAGCTTGAACTTCTGCTGGCGCTGGCGAAGGAGCGGCATTTTGGCCGGGCCGCGGAGGCTTGCGGCGTCACTCAGCCGACCATGTCGACCAGCATCAAGCAGCTCGAGGAAATTCTCGGCGTGATGCTGGTGCAACGCGGGTCGCGGTTTCAGGGTTTCACCCCGGAAGGTGAGCGGGTGCTCGATTGGGCGCGGCGCATCGTCGGCGATACCCGTGCGATGCGGCAGGAAATCAACGGGCTGAAGGACCGACTCGCCGGCGAGCTCAGGATCGCGGCGATCCCGACCGTGCTCGGCATGGTCGCGTCCTTGACGACGCCGTTTCGGGCCCGCTATCCGGATGTGCGGTTTCGCATCGTCTCCTGCACCTCGGCCGACGTGCTCGGCCTGCTCGAAAATCTCGAGGTCGACGCTGGCCTGACCTATATCGAGAACGAACCGATCGGGAAGGTGCGGACCATCCCCCTCTACAATGAAAGCTATCGGCTCTTGACCTCGCCGGATGCGATGTTCGGCGATCGCGATCAGGTCACCTGGAAGGAGGTCGGGCAGGTGCCGCTGTGCCTGCTGACGCCGGACATGCAGAACCGGCGGATCATCGATCGGGCGCTGCGGTCGGTCGGCGCCGAGGCGACGCCGATGCTGACCTCGAACTCGCTGCTGGTGCTCTATACCCACGTCAAGACCGGGCGCTGGGCCAGCGTGATGCCGGCAAAGCTCGCCGAGACGCTGGGTCTGGCTGACAGGGTTCGCAGCATTCCGATCGTCGAGCCCGAGGTCAATTACAGCGTCGGGCTGGTGATCCCGCAGCGCGATCCGATGACGCCCTTGATCGCCGCCCTGGTGCATCTCGCGCGCGAGATTGCGCCAAAGCTGCAGTCCTAGAGCATGATCCGGAAAAGCCTGCCCTCGGGCTACGACCCAATGGGTGCGCGGCGGTTTTCCGGAAGAGATCATGCTCGATCGAAAAGCTAGGCCGCGACCGACATCTTCGGCTTCACCCGGCGCGGATCGCGCGGCAGCGACACCAGAACGACGGTGCCGGAGCCAAGCTTCGAACGCAGCTTCATCGTGCCGCCGTGCAAATGGGTCAGCGACCGCGCGATCGCGAGCCCGAGTCCCGAGCCGTGATAGGTCTTGGTGAGCTGGCTCTCGACCTGCTCGAAGGGGCGGCCGAGGCGCGCCAGCGATTGCGGCGCAATGCCGATGCCGGTGTCGGCGATCATCAGCGTGATCCTGTTGTCGAGCATGCGGCTGCGGATTACCACCTTGCCGCCATCGGGGGTGAACTTCACCGCATTCGACAGCAGGTTGACGATGATCTGCTTGGTGGCGCGGCGGTCGGCGACCAGCGAAATGATGCTTTCGATGTCGGCGTCCAGAACGAGGTTCTTGTCCTGCGCGCGGCCGGAGACGACGCGCAGCGACTCGGCCAGCGTCTTGGAGAGATCGAGCAGCTCCATGTCGAGCTTCATGCGGCCGGCCTCGATCTTCGACATGTCCAGGATGTCGTTGATCACCTCGAGCAGATAATGACCGCTGGTCAGAATGTCGTGGCAGTATTCCTGGTATTTCTCCGAACCGAGCGCACCGAACATGCCGCTCTCCATGATCTCGGAAAAGCCGATGATGGCATTGAGCGGCGTGCGCAGCTCGTGGCTCATATTGGCCAGGAACCGCGACTTGGTCTGATTGGCTTCCTCGGCGCGGATTTTTTCCTGCGAGTATTTCTCGGCGAGGTCGGCGAGCTCGAGGGCCTGCCGTTCCAGCGCGGCCTGCGAGCGCCGCAGGTCGTTGACGGTGGCACGCAGCCGCAGGTCGTTGTCGACCAGCTTCTGCTCATGCTCCTTGATGCGGGTGATGTCGGTTCCGACCGAGACGTAGCCGCCGTCCTTGGTGCGGCGTTCGCTGATATGGAGCCACTTGCCGTCGTCGAGCTGCGCCTCGAAGGTGCGCGCGCCGGGCGCCTGCGAGCCGGCGTCGTGTTGCCGCGAGCGCACCTGCGGCATGCTGCCGACCTCGATCACGGTTTCATAGGAGGTGCCGGGGGTGACGGCGGACTCCGGCAGCCTGTGCAGTCGCTGGAAATGCGAATTGCACAGCACCAGGCGGTTGCCGGCGTCCCACAGCACGAAGGCCTCGGGGATGGTCTCGATCGCGTCGCGCAGCCGCAAATCGGCTTCCACCGTCTTTTCGGCGAGGCTCTTCTGTTCGGTGATGTCGACCGCGATCCCGATCAGGTGCAGCCCGGCATCGTTGTCGCCCTGGCTGAGTTCGCAGCGAACGCGCAGCCAGATCCAGTGCCCGGTGGTGTGCTGCATGCGGAACGTCCGGTCGATGTGATCGATCTCGCCGGAGATCAGCTGGCCGGCGATGGCGAACAGGTCGATGTCGTCGGATTTCACCAGCGCGTTGACCTCGCCGAAGGTCAGAAGGTCGCTGCGGCTGTCCAGTCCCAGAAGCGTGAACATCGATTGCGACCAGAAGATCCGGCCGCGCGACAGATCCCAGTCCCATAGACCACAGCGCCCGCGGTTGAGCGCGGTATCGATCCGGCCGCGCACGGCATCATTGATCAGATCGCCCTCGCGGGCGCGGGTCGACTGCCAGTGGAATGCGAAGCCGAGAATCAGCACGACGAAGCCGGTGGTGGCCGACAGCGTGACCGACAGCGCGGAGTCCGAACCCCAGAGCGGCTGGGTGTTCTCCTGGATGACGACGATCCGGCCGGGCAGCGCCTTGATGAGCTCCGACGTCACCAGCGCGACGCTGCCGTTCGGCAGCGTCATGTCGGCGACGGCGCCCTGCAGGCTCGGGCCGGCCAGGATCTGCGCCGAGCTGATCGCATCGAGAATCCCGTCGGTTTCGCCGAGGCTGGATTCGATCGGAACGCGGGCGAGAATGCTGTGGTCGCTGCCGGTGATGATGACATGCCGCCCCGCGGCGATGCCCCAGAACGGAACGAGGTCGGGCAACAGCGACTGCAGGCGCTCGCGGTCGACCCTGTTGGAGGCGAGGCGATCGATGCGCTCGGAGAGCACGTCGGCAAGCGCGGAGAGATCGCGCTTGGCCGCCGCGCGCTTCTGCCGGCTCTGATCGAGTACCTGCACAAAGGCGCCGAGACAGATGGTGATGAGGAAGGCGATGATCAGTGTGGGCACGGCACGGCGCAACGCCGGCTCGGCGGTCAATAACCTGTGGTAGGCCGGCTTCGCGATCGACTGCGCCAATCCCTTGATCGAATCGGATTGGCCGCACGCACTCGCCGCATGCGCACGCGCCATGCCTTGGACCCCCGGAGATTCATCCTGCTCACGCTTCGGAAGAACCCCCACGCAGCTCCCGAATCATGATGATTTGAATCCAGTTTTTTGGGGCTGTCGAGAGTCAACGATTCCCGGGAGCAAATAAATCTTGTCCAACGAAGAAACGTGACCGTGAAATTACCTAAGCCGGGAGTCCGAAACAGGAACGGAGTGTGAATCGTTAATGGCGCCGTTCAGGCATAGGGCGGCTCGGCGTGGCTGATGACGCGCTTCACGGTCGGAAAGGCCCGGCGCAGCGCCCGCTCGATCTCGTCGACATTCTCATGAACCTTGATCACGCTCATCGAGGGCGCGGCGCGGCAGTGAAAGTTGACGATTTCGCCGGCGTCGGTATCGCGGACCCGCACATTATGGATGTCATGGATCGCGGTATCGGCGGCAAACCGCGACAGCGCCGTGCTGATGGTCTCGATGCGCTCGGGTGCGGCGTCGGTGCCGAACGGCAGTTCCGGTTCCAGCGGCTCGATATGGGTGTCGACCTCGACATCGGCGCCGAATTCCTCGCGGATGCTGCGTTCGAGTTCGGCGGCAATGTCGTGCGCGGCGGTGAGCGTCATGTCGCCGTCGACTTCGAGGTCGATGCTGACGGTGAGCTTGCCGCCGAGATCGTGCACGGTGACGTGATGCACGGCGAGGCCGGAATTGCGCGCGATCACCATGATGCGCTCGCGCAGGCTCTCGTTGCTGAGCGCCACCGGCACCGCGGTGAAGGTGAGGTCGGCGTCGCCGAGCGCGGCCGTGACGGCGGCCTGCGCCTTCCGCTTGATCTCGTCGACACGGTCGATCGGGTAGGTGCGCGGCACCTGCACGGTGGCATCGATGAAGTGCGTCGAGCCGACCATCCGGATCCGCAGGCGTTCGACATTGACGACGCCGGGCAGCGCCTTGATCGCGCCTCGCGCCTTCTCGGAGGCGCCTTCGGGAGCGCGGTCGAGCAGGGTTTCGACGGTGGAGCGCGCAAGCCGAAGGCCCAATGTCGCGATCATCACTGCGACCGCGACCGCGGCGGCGGCGTCGCCCCACCAGAAACCGAGGCCGGACAGCGCAAGCCCGATGATGACGGCGACCGAGCCCAGCACGTCGGAGGCGAAATGCAGCGCGTCGGCGGCAAGCGCCTGGCTTTGCGTTGCATGCGCCGTGCGATGCAGCGCCCGCGCGCGCCAGAAGTTCACGGCGATGTCGATCAGCAGCACCACGAACGGTATCGCCG
>NZ_JBAURI010000451.1:0-13563 GCF_049581145.1 Bradyrhizobium sp. | reverse complement strand
TCGGAGAACAGGTCGATCAGTCTGCCCTGTTCACGCTGATCCAGCGCCGACAAGGTCTCGTCTAGAATCAGAAGCTTTGGATTCAGAATGAGCGCCCGCGCAATCGAGATCCGCTGCCGCTCGCCGGTCGAGAGCGCGTTTGGCAACTGATCATAGAGATCGGCAGCGAGCCCGACCTCGGCCATCGCGGCGGTGACGCGGCGGCGCAAATCCGAGCGCGGGACAGCACCGCGAATCAGGAGACTTTCCTCGATCATGCGGCCCACGGTGGTCCGCGGCGGCAAAGCGTTGTAGGGATCCTGCAGCAGCAACTGGAATTCGTTGCGCTTTCTGATGAGCTCGCGCGGTGACAGGCTGCCGAGCTCGGTGCCGTCGAGCACGATGCTGCCCTGGTCGGGAATCTCCAGCCAGGCCAGCAGGCGCGTCAATGTCGATTTGCCGCAGCCCGATTCCCCGACGATGCCGAAATTCTCGCGCGGCATGATGTCCAATGTCACGCCGCGCACGGCCTGCACATTGCTGTAGGAGTTGAATGTGCCGCGCTTGCGGGCGCGATAGGTCCGGTAGACGTTCTGCACCCGCATCAAGGGTACTTCGCCCTGCGCCTGGCGTCGCGCAAGCGGCCCTTCCGCCACCGACCACATGCGCGGAACGCTGGCGATGGCCTTGCGCGTGTAGTCCGTCTTCGGCGCGGCCAGCAGTTCGGCGAACCCCTGCTGCTCGACAAACCGCCCCCGCTGCAGAACGGCGGTGCGGTCGCCGAACTGGCCGAGCGTCGGCAGCGACGATGACAGATAGATTGTCGCCATCCTGTGACTCAGGCACAAATCGTGCAGCAGCGCCACGATCTGTGCCCCGATGGTGACGTCCAGCGGCTGCGTGACGTTGTCCGCGATCAGAACCGCCGGTTCGGCGCAAATCGCGTCGACGATCATCGCACGCTGCATCATGCCGCCGGAAAATTTCGATGGATAGTCCCAGTAGCGTTCCTTTGGCGAAGGGATGCGGACCTCGCTCAGGAGCTGGATCACCCGCTCCCGGCATTCACGCGGATTCCATTCCGGCCTGACACTGTGGAGCTTCTCGGCGATCTGACTTCCGACCGGAATGGTCGGATCGAGCGAACTCTGCGGCTTCGATCCGATATAGGCGATATCTCGGCCTGTCCGGACGTCCGCGCCGGCTTTGAGAATATCATGGCCGGCAAAGGCGATTTGGCCGGCACGATATTCGAGACTTTCCGGAAGCCAGTTCGCGAGCGCCCGGCTGAGCATGGTCTTTCCCGCGCCGCTTTCGCCATAGATCCCGAAAATATCCGACGTGTTCAGACGAAAGCTGATGTGGTCCAGAATGGGAGCGGATCCCGGCGTCACCGGACCCACTGTGAGATCGCTGACCTCCAGAATGAGCGAGAGATCCATGTCAGAGACCTCCAAAGACCCTGTTGCGCGCCTTCTCGAGCGCCGATCCCATCAGATTGATCGATGTCAGCGCAACCGCGAGAAAGATGCCGGGGATAGTGGCGATCCACCAGGCATTGATCAGATATTTGCGAGAATCGGCGATCATGCTGCCAAAGCTCGGCGTCGGCGGCTGGATGCCGAGCCCCAGGAAACCCAGGATCGCTTCAAAAATCATCATGCGCGCCACATCGAGCACCGCGACAAACGCGATCGGCGGCAGGATATTCGGCGCGGCGAACAGCAGCAGGATGCGCCAGTCTCCTGCCCCGAGAACACGCAGGCCACGCACATATTCCTTTCCGCGCTCGGCGACGGCGGCACTGCGTGCGACGCGGGCATAGAGCGGCCAGCCTGACAGCCCCAGAACGATGATGATGGTCAAAACGGTCGGCCGCGAGACCCCGAGGATGGTGATGGCCAGGATGATCATCGGAATCGATAGCTGGGCATCGGTGATCCGCATGATGACGATGTCCCACCATTTGCCCTTGAAACCCGCGAACAGGCCAAGGCCGCAGCCGATGACAAAGATCACAACCACGGTCACCACGCCGACGAGCAGCGAGTAACGCAGGCCGATCAGGCTTCTCATCAGCATGTCGCGGCCAAGCTGATCGGTACCCAGCGGATGGTTCCAGACCCACTTCTCGCCGAGAAACAGCGGAGGAAGGAATTTGTCCTTCACGATCATCTTGGTGGCACTGATCGCGGAGACCTCGGGATAGATCGCCGATACAAGCAGCAGCGCCAGAAAGACAAATACGCCGACGCGGAAGCTCGGCATGCGCCAGGCGCCGAGCAGGATTCGCCGATTGACCGACAGGATTCGCACAGGCTTCTGCTGCGGCTCGGCGGCGATGATCGTGGTGACCGCCATGATCAGATCTCCACGCGCGGATCGATCAGATAGGCAACCAGATCCACGATGATATTGATGAAGACAAAAACAGCGCTCGTCGTGATCGCGATACCCTGAATGACGGGAAAATCGCGTCCGACCACCGAAACGACGGTCAGGTCCCCCAGCCCCGGATAATCGAAAATGTATTCGATCACGAGCACGCCGCCGATCAGCGTCGAAAGCTGGATCCCGAGCAGGTTGACCAGTGGCACCGCGGCATTGCGCAGCGCATGGGCGTAAATGATGCGGCGCCGCGACAATCCGCGCACCCGCGCCTCATCGATGAAGGTCGACTGCATCACCTCGCCAAGCGACGTCGTCAGCGTGCGAATGATGAAGGGCGCAATCTCGACTGACAGCACGAGCGCCGGCAGCAGCACGTAGGAAAATCCCTGATAGCCGAGCGCCGGCAGCAGCTTGAGCTTGACCGACAGGAACAGGATCAGGACGATGGCCAGCCAGAAATTGGGAATCGAGACGAACAGCGACTGCACGCCAAAGGCCAGCGCGTTCTGCCAGCCGTGCTGATGCAGTCCGCCGGCTATTCCAATCGGAAACGATATCAAGAAAGCAAATAACAGCGCCACGGCGCCGAGCTGCAGCGTGAAGGGCAGGCGTTCGAGAATAAGGTCGGTGACCGGCGCCATATCGGACTTGGTCGGGTCGACATATTGGCCGCCGGTGGCGATCATGCCGCTACGCGGGCGCAGGTACGATTGCCCGAGATCACCCTGAAGCAGGCCGCGCATATAGCGGCCGTACTGCACGACGATCGGATCGCGCAGCCCCATCTTGGTCGCCACCTTCTCGACGACGTCAGGAGGCGCCATGCCGCCGACGATCAGCCGCACCGGATCGCCCGGAACCACGCGCAGCAATGTAAAGATGATGAGCGACGTGATGAAAACGATCAGGATGCCCTGTGCGATTCGTTTGACCAGGAATTCCAGGATCAGCATCGAGACGAGCTACCTTGGTTCATCGGATCGGGACCACGGCAAGCTTAGGGCCGAAGCCGGCTTGCCGCGGCGACCATCAGGCCAGCGTCGCCTTCGTCATGTCCTGCATTCCGTTCGGATAGATATAGAGGCCATCGAGCTTCTTGCTGTAGGCGTGGATGAAGACTGACGTAAACAGCGCGAGCGCCGGAGCCTTTCTGGCGATGGTCGGAAGCGTCTCGGTCTGCAGGATCTTCTTGCGCTCCTCGATCGTCGACGCGTTGCGTTCCTTGTCGAGAACCGCATCAATGTCCTTGTCGACGATACCGGTGATGCGCTTGGACGAGGAATGGAAGTGGGTCCGCAGCACCAGATCGGGTTCCGGCGAACCCGTGCACCACCCGCAGTCGATCATATGTCCCTCGCCGCCGCCGGGCTTGTCATAGAGCAGGTTGCCCCAGGCCGCGACCTCGAGAGTCTGGAGATTCACCTTGAACCCCTGCTCCTGCAGCATGCCGGTGATGAGCTCGGCATATTCCTTGGTCTTCGGATAGAAACCGACCGATGTGTAGTAGGTCAGCTCGGGCAGGCCTTCTCCCTTGGGAAAGCCGGCCTCCGCGAGCAGCTTCTGTGCCTTGTCGGGGTCGAATTCCGGATAGTCCGCGACCTCGGTATATCCGAACTTCACCGGTGAAATATGCGCCTTGGAATAGGTCCCGGAAACTCCGAGGATGTCGAGGATCTGTTTGCGATCGATCGAATAGCACGCCGCCAGGCGCAGCCGCTGATCGTCGAACGGCTTCTTCGAGCAACGGAAGAACAGATACTTGTTCTCGACCGACACCGCCTTGTGGATGTCGAAGCGCGCGTCCTTGGCAATGGTCTCGACCTGCTCCTGCTCGAGCCGTTCGATGATATCGGCCTCACCGTTCAGAAGCGAAAGCGTCCGCGTCGTGGTGTCGCCGACGAAATGATATTCGACGCCCGGGATCTTCGGAGCACCGAGGAAGAAGTCCGGATTTGCCGCCAGAACCGTGGTATCGCCCTTCTGCTCGACATATTTGTAGGGCCCGGTGCCGTTCATGCGTGCCGACAATTGCGCCTTGTTGGCGACGTCCTTGGCCGACATGATCGGAAGAAAGGACGAAAGATAGTAATACAGCGTCGCCGGGTAGCCCTGCGCCTTGGTGTTGATGTGGCAGGTGAAGTCGTCGATCACGTCGACCGTGACGAGCCCCGGATACCACTGTGCCGGGCGATCCGGCTGGGAACCATATTCATAAGTCGCCTTGACGTCCGCGGCCGTGAAGGGCGAACCGTCGTGGAATTTGACGCCTTTTCGGAGTTTGACCTCCATCGTGTAGGCGTCGATCGGCTTCAGCGCTTCGGCGAGTTCGAACACCAATTCGTCCGGCTTTTCCGGACGCATCGGCGCCCGCGTCAGATACCCAAAGACGAATCCCTCGACAATGAGCTGACCGAGATTGGTGTGAGTGGTCGGGTCCCAGTTACCGGTCAGCGCCTCCGCACCGAGGAAACGCAGCGTCTTGCCTTCGGCGGCGAAGGCGGAAGTCGTCAGAAAATCGGGGTTGATCCGCCCGAAGCCGTAGGCGGCGGCGCCCACAAGCCCACCCAGCATCAAGTCTCTGCGATTGATCATGTCGTATCCCTCGATGATTTCGGCAACGCTGAAACTGCTCTGTACGGTCGCGAGGCTCTCAGCCGTTCTCCACCGTCTCCGGCACCTGCAAAGCGTAGACCAAGCGACCCGGATGCCCGATTCCTGCTGCTCCACGATTCCGTTGCTGACGTTCGCGGTCACTGATCCCGCGAACGCCGGGCTCGCCTGACGAGGAGGCGTCGCTCAACTCGAAGGCATCGCGCTCTTGCGGTGTGCAGCAAAAGATTGATGGAAGGCGAGAACAACGGTCTGGCGCAAAGCTGGCTAGGGTGACCGCCAGGCTCGACATGCGCGGAATACCAGCATGAAACAGCGCGCTTCATACGCGATCCGGCCGATCCGCGGCGGCATCGCAGAACTCATCGGCGTTGCCGATCGCGCGAGGCAGATTCCGGACTCAATTGGAGCCGTCCGGGCCTGGCATGAGCTTTCCCTGCCGGGTGCACCCGCCGCCGATGCCGCCCGGGCCGCCCAATTTGCGGCGAAGCCGTGACGATGGCACTCGCCAGCATCGGAACCATGCGGGCCGAACTGGGTGGCGAGCTTTCCCGATGGGGAATATCCGCGCGAGCGACGCTGACATTCCTCAGCCACTCCGAGAACACCACATTTCTTGCGCACGATCTCTCGTCCGGACAGCGGCTTGTGCTGCGCGTGCATCGGATCGGTTACCACTCGCCAGCGGAGATTCACTCGGAGCTGTCCTGGATCGCTGCGCTGATCGCGGATGCAGTGATCGTGACACCGCGGCCGATTCTCGACCGCAACGGCCTGTTGTGTTGCCCCTTGCTTCTGAACGGAACGGTGCGGCAAGTGGTGGCTTTTGAGCATATGAGCGGGCACGAGCCCGATCAGTCGGCCTCGCTACCCACCTGGTTCCGCGAGCTTGGTGTCCTCAGCGCGCGGCTTCACGCGCACAGCCGATCGTGGAAAAGACCAGCCGCCTTCCGTCGCAAGACGTGGGACTTCGACGCCATGCTGGGAACGCGGCCGCTCTGGGGCGATTGGCGCGCGGGACCGGGACTTCGCAATGCCGACAGGCAAATGCTGCAGCGGGTCGCTGATGCGCTCGCGCGGCGGCTCCGCGCCTACGGTCAGGATAGCCACAGGTTCGGCCTTGTTCACGCCGATCTGCGTCTTGCAAATCTCCTCGTTGACGCAGACAGGCTCGGCATCATCGATTTCGACGATTGTGGTTTCTCCTGGTTCTTCTACGATTTCGCCGCCGCCGTGAGCTTCATGGAGCATCAGCCGATCGTGGCCGATCTGCAAAACGCCTGGCTCGACGGATATCGAACAGTCGCCCCGGTATCGAAGGAGGACGAGGCCATGCTGCCGATCTTCGTCATGCTGAGGAGAATGCTGTTGACGGCCTGGATCGCATCACACTCCGACACAGACACGGCACACCGGCTTGGAGCGGAATACACCGAAGGCACGGTAGCGATGGGTGAGCGGTTGCTTCGGAGGCTCTAGCCGGCCATTCCGCAATTGACGTCGACCCGTCGGCAAATAAGCCGGGGTCAGGCGCTGCCCAGCCGACCAGGAATGACACGCCGGAAGGCACCGTAGAGTTTCACCATGCCTGGGCGGTTATCGGCCGATCCGGAGGATCAGCCCCCCAACGGAGCGCCGCGGCGTGCACCGGCGCATCCCACAAAGTCTGCGCCTGGCTATCGAGGACCGGCACAGTGATCGAGACACCGGCCATGTCACCGCGATGGTGCGCGCGCTTCGCGGTGCGGCGCGCGGAGCCGCCCGGGTGCGCACGTCCATAAGCTTTTATGAATGCCGCGCGCTCGGCGGGCAGACAAATGGCAGACTTCAAGCGCTTCCCGCAACCTAAGCTCAAGAGGGCGTTTGCTGCGCAATTGGAAAGGCGACGGCGATCATCGCGATCAAGCCGACGATCAAAAGCAGCGAGATTGTCGCCGCAATCGCCTTCGCTTTTGGATCATCTTTCCACGATCGACCGCCATGACTTTTGGCGGTCATTTTGTCACCTTCAGCCCGAGGCTCGACCAGGCGACAGATGACAGACGTTTCTGAATATGCCTCAAGTTTCGACGAACGACCATTGCGAGATCTCATCGGGTGTCCTCGGGCGGATGGATCTAGCCGTTTGACGAAAGAGCGAGTGACCTGCCACGAGATCGTCAAGTGCGTCCACGGAATGCCGGGCCCCAAGTTCTTCATCTTCGAAGAACGGATGAAATGACCCTCACGCGGAAGGATTCGAATGCGCGCGCCGCCCGGATCTGTACAGCGCAAACGAAGCATATCCCAGTCGGACTGGCCGTCCGGAATCCGCGGGCGACAGATGCCGACCCGCGAATCCAAGGTCTTGCGAGAACTGAGGCCGAGCCTGGACGACTATTCGCCCTCGGTCCCGATCGCGTAAGCCGTCTCGCCGTGAACCGCATCGTCACCTACCTTGAGCGTCGCTTCATCCATCCGCAGCGGGACGATGAACGAGATGACCTTGAGGATAATGTAGGTCGCGATCACGTTGTAGACAATGATGAACGCTGCACCCTCCGCCTGCAGCAGGAGCTGCTGGGGATTGCCGTAGAGCAAGCCGGTGATGTTGACCCCGGGCGCCTCCTTGTCGGTGCCGATATACATCAGCATGCTTGGATTGGCGAAGATTCCGGTCAAGAGTCCGCCCGTGAGGCCGGCGATCCCGTGGGTCGAGAGGACGCTCAGCGTATCGTCGACCTTCATCATGAAGCTGGTTTTCTGCAGCTTGTTCATCGCGAACCAGGGAATGATGCCGGCAATAACACCAATGCAGATCGCGCCGACGCCGTCGACATAACCGGCGGCCGGAGTGATCGCGACCAGGCCTGCGATCATGCCGTTGACCGCACCCAAGACCGAAGGCTTGCCGTAGGCCATCTTGTCCATAAGCGTCCAGACCAAAAGGGCTACCGCGGTGCAGGTGTTGGTGTTGAGCACCGCCGCGCCTGCATCGGCATTGGCGAAATACGGATCGCCGCCGTTGAAGCCGTTCCAACCGAGCCACAGGATTCCCGCGCCGACCAGCGTCATCAAGAGGCTGTTGGGCGGGAAATGATCGCGATCCGCCTGCAGCCGCGGACCGATCACCGCCGCCGCGACGAAGCCCGAGGTTCCCGCTGCAAGGTGAATGACATAGCCGCCGGAGAAGTCAGCCACGCCCATGCTGGCCAACCAGCCACCGCCCCAAATGCTGAATGCTCCGACCGTATAGACCAGCGTCATCCAGACCGGGCAGAAGATCATCCACGCCGTAAAGTTCATGCGGCCAAGTAGAGAACCGGCTAGGATAATGACGGTGATAGCAGCGAAGACGAATTGGAAAAAGATCAGGGTCGCCATCGGAAAAGTAAGCGCCGGCATGCCCGCCGCTGCAGCCGGGACCGTCGCCTGACCGGTGGTGAATGCGGCCGATGTCGCCAAGCCTGGCGTACCCAGGAATGGAAATAGTTGTGGCCCGAATGCCATGTTGTAGTCAAAAAGGATCCAGACAACCAGGACGGACGCGAACGCGTACATCGCCATGAAGGCGGAGTTGATCGCCCACTTCTTCTTTACGATGCCGCCATAAAGAACTGTCAGCCCCGGAATGCTCTGCAAGCCCACGAATGTTGCAGCAGCGAGCTGCCACGCGTTATTACCAGTGTCCAGCCATTGTGGTGAAGGTACGAGCGCCATGAACGTTTCCCCATTTCATTTTTTTGAACGAAGCGCCGATCCGTGCACCAACTGCACAGATCGGCTCCGAAAAAAACGCAAGGAATATACCACCCGTCTAGGGTGTGTTGCGGCGTTGACTGGCATGGGTTTTTCAGGACGGCGAAGCCGTCTACGATCGACGGAATTGATCAAAAAGTATGCATATGTATAAATATTGAGCAGGATGATTCGAATGATTCTGATCCGGCGAGCCTTGAGAATTGGCGTGTTGACCTTTGCGATGGCGACCCCTGCCATGAGCGGCGAACCGCGACCTGGAAAGGTCGCACCGACCTGCAGCAACTTGGCCAGCGGGGCGAACTGGCAAATCGAGATCGACTACGACAAGGCTACCGTGGATTCCAATCCGGCCCGCATCAGCGATGGGCAGATTTCGTGGCACGACCCGACCGACGGTGGCAACTACACGCTTGACCGCAAATCCGGGGAACTTACCGTAGTCTTTGCGTCGAGCACCGGCGGCTACTTCCTCCATCATCGTTGCAAGCTGGGGAATTGAGACCGCGTAGTGGAAGTCACTGCGCGGAAGTTGGAGCGGCGAGGATGGCTCAGCGCGTTTCCGGCATCAAGGTGAGCGTCGGATTCGCCTCGGAGACCGGACCCCGCAAACGCAACGAGGATTTCGCCGGCGCAGTTTTCGGTCCGGAATTGCCGGAGCCGCGCCGGGACGTGGTGGCGGCGATCGCGGACGGGATTGGCGGCGCCAAGGGCGGCCGCCAAGCCGCCGAGATCGCGGTGCGTGGTTTCCTGGATGGATTTTGCGATCTGCCTGAGACCATGGAGGTACGACGCGCCGCCGCGATCGTCCTCGATGCGCTCAACGGCTGGGTTCATTCGCAAAGCCAGCGCGACCCCAACCTCGCCGGGATGGGATGCACCTTCACTGCGCTGGTGCTGCGCGGCCGTATCGCGCACGTGCTGCATGTGGGCGATACCCGCGCCTATCGTCTCAGCCGCGACCGCCTGACCTGCCTGACCACCGACCATGTGCGGCAGACCGGGGCCGGCCGGTCGAGCACCCTGACCCGCGCCCTGGGCGTCGAGACGGAGGTGCGGCTGGACTATACGAGCCAGCCGGTGGCGCAGCACGACCGCTTCCTGCTTTGCAGCGACGGCGTGCACGCCTTCCTCTCATTTCAGACTATCGCCGACATCATGCGCGAGCGTGTCTCTTCCGAAGACACTGCCCGAGCGCTGGTCGCCGCCGCACTCGACGCCGGCGGCGACGATAACAGCACCGCGCTGGTGCTCGACGTGGTTGGCGTGGAGACCGCGGAATCGGCCGACATCGGCGCCAATATAGCGCACCTGCCGGCGATCCCGGCGCCGCTGGGCGGTGAGACCGTCGATGGTTTTGTACTCAAGGTCTTGCTCTCGGATGGCCGCTATACGCGCCTGTTCGGCGCCGAGGACGAGGTCGAGGGTGGCGAGGTAGCGCTGAAGTTTCCCAAGCCGCCGGTCGTCAGCATCGCTGCCTACCGCGCCGCGTTCGTCCGCGAGGCGTGGGTGGGTGCACGCGTAACGAGCCCTTGGCTCGGCCACGTCATCGATTTGCCGCCGGGTCGGCAGACCTGCCTTTACACGGTCATGCCGCTTTACCAGGGCGAACTTCTAGAAACTCGGCTGGCGCGCCGCCCCGCGCTGGGACTGGAGGAAGGACGCAACATTGCGATCAAGCTCTCCAGGGCAGCAGCAGCGCTGCACCGCGCCGGCATCGTGCACCGTGACATCAAGCCGGACAACGTGATCCTCGAGCCCGGGGACTCCCTGAAGTTGATCGACTTCGGGGTGGTGCGAATTCCAGGACAGGAGGATTCCGCGCCCGAGCACATTCCGGGTACAGCCGCCTACATGGCACCCGAAATGTTCGACGGCGAAGCAGGCAACGAGGCGACCGACGTCTACGCCCTCGGCGTCACCATCTTCCGCGCCTTTACCGACGAATTTCCTTACGGCAATGTCGACGCCACCGGTCCGCCGCGCCGGGAGCGGCCGATGGCGCTCTCCGCTTTGCGTCCGGATCTCCCGGCCTGGCTTGAGGTCGCGCTCGGCCGGGCGCTTGCCATCGATCCTGCTCAGCGCTTTCGCGACATGGCCGAATTTGCCGTGGAGATGGAGGCGGGGCCAGCGCGCGTCCCGCTTGCGGTGCAAAGGCCGCGTACGCTCTATGAGCGTAATCCGGTGCTGTTCTGGCAAGGCGTGGCTGGGCTGCTGGCGCTCGCGCTGCTCGTATCGCTGCTGCGGCGCTAGAACCCTCTTTTGAGAGAGTGTATCGTAATTCGTGACCGGGATGACGCTCGAAGCAACAGAAGTCGCCCTTCGAGGAAAAAAGCCTCCGGATCACTCAGCTATGATCGTGGGTATTGGGGCATGGCGCAGCCGTCCACGTCCTCGCGTGGGATAATGCGACATAATGATACGGCCACCGTCGCAGTCAAAGTATTCCACGTGGCAACCCTCAAAAAAGCCCAATACAGGCCGAGACGATCATGAAAATACCGACGGCTAACACCGTGGTATCAACAATGACGCCAATGATCAGCTCGCTGCATGGCAGCAAAAGACGCGCGATAGCCATAAGCGCAAACATGGGGATCAACCAGACACTGAATTGCCTTCCGGCAATTTCAAGTTGAGCTGTTCCGGTGTTAGCACCGTGTTGTCAAGTTTCCCCCCCCCAATGATCGCGATTGTTGCATTTTCGACATTGCGATGCCACGCCATCGCACGCCACCAGCGCGTGGCCAATCGACGATAACGGCGAAGTGCGATTTTAGCGCGAGTAACACCGTATTTCATGGGTCAACATTCCTTCCCTTTAGTTCGCGTCGACCTGGAATGACTGAACAAGATAATTAGCCTGGACAAGATCGGAGAGGTATTTGACGCAGCAGCAGATCGTCGATGTGGCCAAGTCCGGTGGCGAACGCGATGATCTCGCCCCCGGGCGAGCTTGATCACGCTGTTGGCGCCTTCCCGGCACTGCTCGAAGCGCTTGATCGCGAAACGTCGAGACCGGTGCCAGGCCTCCGGCGCGAGTCCGCAAACACCCGTAAAATAATTCGCAGAAGCCGGCGCGCGCGTCGATTGACTGATGCAATTTTAGCGCGTACATCGCGCGCCGCCCCTCACCGCAGATCCGCTTGATTCCCGGACTGATCCAGCGGCCCGATTGCCACCCCCGCCGTTCAGGAAGCTCAGATGAATACAGAAACGATCTCTCACTTAGAGGGAAGGCTGATATATCTGGGTGACGGCCGCGTCGAGGCTTCGTACGAAGTGCATATCATCGATGGCGGAAAAGTCCGCTCACATGGCAACCGGCAGCTATGTCGCGATGAAGATGAAGCGCTCGATTGGCTCGATGAGCGAGCCATCGCCGAAAATGCAAGCGTCTATACGTTCGATAGCGTGGATGAAGACGGGAAGCCGATCAAGAAACTCCTTCACAGCATCTGCAATTCCGCAGCCCGGCCGTCAGGACTGGATTAAAGCGAAGAGCTGCAACCACCGTTGATCGCGTGAAGGGCGTTTGCATGACCGGCCGGGCGCTGTCCTGGCAGGCATCCCATTGCCTGCGCTGCAATTGACACAGGAGACTCGCGACCTGAGCGCTGTCCAGCGACAATGAAGAAGCCTTCTGGATCGACCGCGGCGAAGCAGTCCTCGTCGGCGAGACCCGGGTTCAATAGAACGCTCTGGCGCGGAACTGCCGTTCAGAATACTTTCTTTGATTCAAGAAACGCTCGAAACCAGACACGAGGCAACGCTTATGACAGGCGCAAGACTAAAGCACTACGGCTGGGGGCGCGAAGGCGAAAGCGCAGAGGAGCGGAAGTTTGTGCTCGGCCCCTACCGGGCCATATTTGCAACCGACCAATTCGAAACCATCGCTGTCCCGGGCCTCGACGATCTGTCCTTCGCCATTCTGGACGCGACAGGGGTGAAGGGTGAAGTCACTTGCCGGTTACCCACGTCTACCCCGACGGGCCCGCGCCCTATTTTTCCTTCCACGCGCTTGGTCGACACGGCGCACTTCTCGAGCAATGGCAGGCCATCAAGAATGCGGCAAGCGACGCTCTGATCGCGGCGGGCGGCACGATCACACATCATCATGCCGTCGGTCGCGATCACAGATTTTGGTACGACCGACAGCGGCCGGAGCTCTGCGCGGCCGCACTAAGGGGAGCCAAGCGCGAATTAGATCCGCAAGGAATGCTCAACCCAGGCGTCCTCAATGATCCGTAAGCGCATTCAGCAACAAAGCTAGTCTGGCTCGGCGCGCTCGGTATCGTCTCGAGACTGCTTAAGAACTGCTCGCCTCGATAGCGTGCGAGAACATCTGATTGCGCGCTTTATCGCGAACCATTCGAGAGCCTGGGAGCTTTCGCGGAGATGGAGGCCGTGGGCTTGTTGACTCAGGGCCCTCATTGCGGGTGATTCCTCGCTGACATCGCGGCCGCCGCGGCGAACCGATCCTTAACAACCGCACCGGTTGTCAGCATCCTCTCGCTCCTTCAAGACTTCGGCTTCGACCAGATCGATAATTTCGCGACGCTTCGTAGTATCCTCGATTTTCGCGAAAGCTTTCAGCAGCCTTAGGCTATCGATCTCCTTACGATCTTTGTTCATCCGACCTCCAATCGCTAAAAGTAAATCTAGGGCGTAAGAGCAAAATACGCTAGGCTTTTCCGCTGTAATCTCGTTTGGAACGGTGAAGGGCGTATCAGGCCAGCGCCGCGATTGCCCCATCTCATCGCGATCGGCGGCGAACAATTTGCCACCGTGGCCGCCGCGCTGGCCGTCAAGGCAGCGAAATGCCTTTGGCGATCGTGGTACGGC
>NZ_JBAURI010000450.1:0-1569 GCF_049581145.1 Bradyrhizobium sp. | reverse complement strand
GGGGTAGCCGCCCCGCAAAGCCTGCCGCGCGGGCCCTATCAGGCGGCAAGCCAGCAGTTTGCGACCAGCCCGATCATGCGCGGTCAGCGCAGCGCCTTTTCACGCCGCGAGTCCCTGATCCTGCAGTGCCTGATCAACCATCCCTGGGTGCTGGATGATCACCTCGAGGAGGTCGCGGCGCTGGAACTGGCGCATCCCGAAGCCCATAAGCTGCGCGCCGGCATCATCGCGGCGTTTGCCAACGACCATCACCACTCCCGGGATCCCTCCGAACAGGCTGAGAAAATGCGCGCCGACCTCGCCCTGGCTGGATTTTCATTGCTTCTTCAACGGGTTGAGCGGGTGATCACGACGGCTGCGGTATGGGGCGCGCGCGCCGGCGCGGCGCGCGAGGATGTTCTTTCGACATTCCAACAGCTTGTCGCCTTGCATCGGCAATGGCACTCATTACTTAGGGAGCTGAAAGACGCCGAGCTGGCCTTGGGTGAGGATTCCAGCGAGGCGAATTTGGCTTGGCTCAAGGATATCAAGGCCCGGATGGCGGAAATGGACGGTACCGAGGCTCTGATCGAGGGTTTTGGCGAGCCGTCCGGCCGCTTCCAGCGAAGCGTCTGATGAAAATAGTGCGGACGGTTCCCGCCGGAGCCGCTAAAAGACTCGCCAAACCCGTGGTTTGGCTGCAAAAACTTCGGCTGCCAGAACAGGGTAAATCGAAACTTAACGGCCGGAAGGCTATACGGGGCGAACCAGCGACAGGGATTCGGGGGGTGGCGGAGTATTGCGCCGCCCTTTCCGCGTCAAAAACAGTGTGAATGAAGCAGAACGGCGCGGCAACGCAATCTGGCGTGAGAAGCGCGGTTGGGAGCAATGAATGGCCAGCAAGGCAAAAACGCTGCAGGTAAAAGACAAGGAAAAGGACGACAAGGCAGCGGACGCCCCTGAGAAGGATTCCACCGACGCCCCCTCGCCGTTGCTCGACCTTTCGGATGCCGCCGTCAAGAAGATGATCAAGCAGGCCAAGAAGCGCGGCTTCGTCACCTTCGATCAGCTCAACGAGGTGCTTCCCTCCGACACCACCTCGCCGGAGCAGATCGAAGACATCATGTCGATGCTGTCGGACATGGGCATCAATGTCACCGAGGCCGACGATTCCGACAGTGAGGACGACAAGGACGAGGCCGACGACGAAACCGACAACGAACTTGTCGAGGTCACGCAGAAGGCCGTCACCGAGGTCAAGAAGTCCGAGCCGGGTGAGCGCACCGACGATCCCGTGCGGATGTATCTGCGCGAGATGGGCACGGTGGAGCTGCTCTCCCGCGAGGGCGAAATCGCGATTGCGAAGCGCATCGAGGCCGGCCGCGAGGCGATGATTGCAGGGCTGTGCGAAAGCCCGCTCACCTTCCAGGCCATCATCATCTGGCGCGACGAGTTGAACGAGGGAAAGATCTTCCTTCGCGACATCATCGATCTCGAAGCCACCTATGCCGGCCCCGAAGCCAAGAACAATTTGAATCCGGCATTGATCGGCGCGCCGGTCGGCCCTGACGGCCAGCCGGTCGCCAACGG
>NZ_JBAURI010000449.1:0-14040 GCF_049581145.1 Bradyrhizobium sp. | reverse complement strand
GCAAGACAGGCTAGTGATGACGGACGTTGATTCTGTTCACTGGCGTTGCGTATGGCGGATTACGATCTTGCGGTCATCGGTGGCGGATTGAATGGCGTCAGCGTGGCGCGTGATGCCGCCGGGCGCGGGTTGCGTGTCATCCTGCTGGAGCAGGGCGATCTTGCCTGCGCCGCTTCACAGGCGACGCCGCGGCTGATTCATGGCGACCTCGCGGTGCTTGAGCGACGCGCGTTCCTTCGTGTGCGCGCGCAACTCGCCGAGCGCGAGATCTGGCTTCGCTGCGCGCCCCATCTGGTGCGCCCGATGCGCTTTGCGATTCCATCGCATGCGGATGAACGTCCGCCGTGGCTCTTGCGCGCGGGGCTGTGGCTCTACGACCGCCTCGGCTCGCGCAGCCGCCTGCCGGTCTCGGCGACCGTCGACGTCACCCACCATCCGCTCGGCAATGCGCTGAAGCGGCCGTTTGGCACCGCCTTCGAATATTCCGATTGCGTGGTGGATGATTCCCGCCTGGTGGTGCTCTGCGCGGTCGATGCCGCCGAGCGCGGCGCCGAGATTCGGACCTGGGCGCGCTGCGTCCGCGCCGACAGGGACAGGATCTGGCGGCTGGCGGCGATCGATCGCGGCCGTCGCCGCGTGATCACGGCAAGGGCGCTTGCCAATACGACGGGCGCCTGGACCACCATGGTCGCGGAAACCGTGCTGCGCCTGCCGTCGCCGAAACTCGCCGCGCTCCAGATGAGCCAGATCGTGGTCCGGCGATTGTTCGAGACCGACAACGTCTATGTGTTCCAGAACAGCGACCAGCGGCTGATCTTTGCCAGCCCCTATGAGCGCGATTTCACCCTGATCGGCACCGTCACGCACGCCTTCAAGGGCGACCCCGCCGCGGTCGCCATGAGCGCCGGCGATGTCGCCTATCTCTGCGACGCGGCCAACCGGTATTTTCGCGAGCCGGTCGAGCCTGTCGACGTGGTCAGGACCATCACCGGCGCCAATCTGGCTCCGCTGCGCGGCGGCGGACGGGATGGCTTGATGATGTTCGACGATCGCCGCCGCAGGGCGCCATTGATCACGATGTTCGGCGGCGATCTGACGACCGCGCGATTGCGCGCGGAACGGGCAGTCTCCCGCTTGACGCCGCACTACCCGATGTCGCCGCGCTGGACCGCCACGGCGCCGCTGCCCGGCGGCGATTTTGCCTGGGAGCAGTTCGAGGCGGAAGTCGAGGCCGCGCGCCAGCGCTGGCGCTTTCTCGCTGAGGCAGAAGCGCAGCGCCTGGTCGGGGCTTACGGCTCACGCCTTGCCGATGTGCTCGGCGAGGCCAAAAGCCGCGCCGATCTCGGACCGGCCTTCGGCGCCTGTTTGACCGGCGCTGAGGTACGCTACCTCATGACGAAGGAATTGGCGCGTTTTCCAGACGACATTCTGTGGCGCCGCTCCAAGCTGGGCCTGACCCTGGCGCCCGCGGATCGCGACGCGTTGGCGGCGTTCATGGCAGGAGGACCTGACGCCCCGCCGACAAAAGGGAGCGGGGAAACCGGCACTGCGACAGTTGAGCCCGGGCCGATCCGCCGCTAGCTTGCCCCGACCATTGGGCCGGCGGGAAGATGGCAGAGGACGAAGCGAGCATCGAGGCGGCTGCGGAGCCGATAAAATCCGAACCGACATTTGCCCAGCCGGTCAAGTCCGCGCCGTTGCCCGTTTTGGCAGACATGCCATTGTTGCGCATCGAGGCGGTGGTGAAGAGCTTCGGCAGCTTTCGCGCCGTGGACAAGCTCTCACTCGAGATCCGCGCCGGCGAGTTCTTCGCCCTGCTCGGCCCGAGCGGTTGCGGCAAGACCACGCTGCTGCGGATGCTGGCCGGCTTCGAGAGCCCCGACGAGGGCCGCATCCTGCTGTCTGGCCAGGATATCGCGCCTGTGCTGCCGCATCAGCGGCCGGTCAACATGATGTTCCAGAACTATGCGCTGTTTCCGCATCTCTCGGTGCGCGCCAACATCGCCTTCGGCCTGAAGCGCGCTCGCATGGCGCGCGCCGACATCGACAGCCGCGTGGCCGAGATGGTTGCCCTGGTCAAGCTCGAGGGGCTGGAGAAGCGCAAGCCCGATCAGCTCTCGGGGGGCCAGAGGCAGCGCGTGGCGCTGGCGCGCGCGCTGGCCCGTCGCCCCCAGCTTCTGCTGCTCGACGAGCCGTTGGCGGCGCTCGACAAGAAGCTGCGCGAGAGCACTCAGCAGGAGTTGATGGAGCTGCAGCGGCGGCTCGGCACGACCTTCATTATCGTCACCCATGACCAGGAGGAGGCGATGACGATGGCAAGCCGGATCGGCGTGATGGATGCCGGGCGGCTCGACCAGGTCGGGACCCCGCGCCAGCTCTACGAGTCGCCGCGCTCGCGCTGGATCGCCGAGTTCATCGGCGACGTCAACCTGTTCGACGGCCAGGTGCAATCGCGCGAGCATGGCCGCATCCTGGTTGCGACGCGCGAGGCGGGAACCATCGCCATTGCCGAGCCGCGCGATCCCCTCACCAAGACAACGGTCGCGGTCGCGATCCGCCCCGAGAAGGTCAAGCTGTCGCGGCGCGGTCCCGCCGCCGACGCATCGGACGCGCATTCGCTGAACCGGCTCGAAGGGGTCATTGCCGATGTGAGTTATCTCGGCGGCATCACCACTTTCAAGGTGAAGCTCGATTCTGGCCCAGTGTTGCGCGCGTCGATGGCCAATACCGCGCGGCTGGATGTCGATGCCTACGGCCTCAGCCAGCGCGTGGTCGCCTGGTTCACCCCCGACGACTGCATGGTGCTGGAGCAATGAGCGGGCGCCGCATCTTTGCGCGGCCGGGGCGGCTTGCGGCGATCGCGCCCTATGTCTGGATGGTGCTGTTCTTCCTTGTGCCATTCGGTTTCGTGCTCAAGATCAGCCTGTCACAGACGGCGATCGCGCAGCCGCCCTATACACCGGTGTTCGACCTGACCGCCGGCTGGGCGGCGCTGACTGCGGCCTTCGCGGCGCTTTCGGTCGATAATTTCAGGCTGTTGGTGTCCGACGACCTCTATGTCCTGTCCTACCTGCGCAGCCTGATCGTCGCTGTGATCTCGACCGCGATTCTGCTCGGCATAGGCTATCCCATCGCCTATGGCATGGCCCGATTGCCGCGACGCTGGCAGGCGATAGCGATGCTGCTCGTCATCGTGCCGTTCTGGACCTCGTTCCTGATCCGCATCTATGCCTGGATCAACATCCTGCAGCACGATGGCCTGCTCAATCAGATCCTGCTGGCGCTGCACCTGGTCTTGTCGCCCGTGGTCTGGCTCTCGACCGACAGCGCGATGTATCTCGGCATCGTCTACTCCTACCTGCCGTTCATGATCCTGCCGCTCTATGCCACGCTCGCCAGGATGGACCGGGCGCTGGAGGAGGCCGCGGGCGATCTCGGCGCCTCGCCGCTCGAGGTGTTCTGGCTGGTGACCTTTCCGCTGTCGCTGCCTGGCGTCGGCGCCGGCGTGCTGCTCTGCTTCATTCCGATCGTCGGCGAGTTCGTAATTCCCGATCTGCTCGCCGGCTCCAATTCGCTGATGATCGGCCAGACGCTGTGGCTGGAGTTTTTCACCAACAGGGACTGGCCGGTGGCGTCCGCCAGCGCCGTCGTATTGCTGGTGCTGCTGCTCGCGCCGCTGCTGCTGTACGACCGGCTGCAGCGCCGGCAGTTGGAGGCGCGGTGATGGCGGCCAAGCCCACCGGCAAGATGAGGTGCAGGCTGACAAGCCTGTCCCGCTTCAACATCGCCTCGCTGGCGCTCGGCTTTGCGTTTCTGTACCTGCCGATCGTGATCCTGGTGATCTATTCGTTCAACGCCTCGCGGCTGGTCACGGTGTGGGGCGGCTGGTCGCTGCGCTGGTACGCCGAGTTCTTCGGCGACAGCGCCATGATCGACGCGGCCTGGATGAGTCTCAGGGTCGGGGCGACGTCGGCGACGATCGCAACCCTGCTCGGCACGCTCGCCGCGGTCGCGCTGTCCCGCGGCGAAAGGTTTCGCGGCCGCATGCTGTTTTCCGGAATGCTCTACGCGCCGCTGGTGATGCCCGAAGTGATCACCGGGCTGTCGCTGTTGCTGCTGTTCGTCGCCCTGAACGCCGAGCGCGGCTTCTGGACCGTGACCATCGCGCACACCACGCTGACCATGTGCTTCGTCGCCGTGGTGGTGCAGTCGCGGCTTGCCGCGCTCGACCGCAGCCTGGAAGAAGCCGCGATGGATCTCGGCTGCGATCCGTTGCGCGCCTTTGCCGCGGTGACGCTGCCGCTGATCATCCCGGCGGTCGCCGCCGGCTGGATGCTGGCGTTCACGCTGTCGCTCGACGATCTCGTGATCGCGAGTTTCACCACCGGTCCGGGCTCCTCCACCTTGCCGATCCGGATCTATTCCGAGGTTCGGCTCGGCGTGAAGCCCGAGATCAACGCCATCTGCACCTTGGTGATCGGCCTGATCGCGATCGTGATCATCGTAGCGTCCGCCGCCTCGAAACTGTCGGGCGCGCGCGGCGAGAGTGCGGCGCCCTTGTAGGACCGTCATTACGGGATGGTGCGCCAGCACCGGGTCCGGAATCTCCAGATTCCGGGTTCAATGCTTCACATCGCCCCGGAATGACGGTTCTTGGATCATCAAGACTTCACCGCCCCTGCGGTCAGCCCACCGACCATGTAGCGCCTGAAGACGTAGTAGATCGCGGCCGGCGGCAGGGCGTAGATGAAGCCCGTTGTCATCAGAAGCTCCCACGGCGAATCATCGGCGGCGAGGAAATTGCCGAGCGCGACCGGCAGAGTGATGTCCTGATCGTTCGAGAGCAGCAGGAAGGCGTAGAGATATTCGTTCCAGGCCAGCAGCACGGCATAGGTGCCGATCGCGACCAGCGACGGCATCATCAGGGGAATATAGACCAGGCGAAACAGCTGCAGCGTGGTGGCGCCGTCCATCACCGCCGCCTCGTCGAGCTCGACCGGCAGCCGGTCGGAGGCCTGCTTCAACACCCAGATCGCATAGGGCGAGGCGATCGTCACCATCGCCAGCACCAGCGACCAGCGATTGTCGAGCAGTCCATAGGTCGCCATGGTGCGGTACATCGGCACGGCCAGGAACGCCGCCGGGATGAAATAGGTGAACAGCGCGAGGTTCATCACGACGCGACCGCCGGGCGCCCGTAACCGCGAGATCGAGAACGCCGCCGCGGTCGCGATCAACAGCGTCAGCGCGCCGACGGCGGCCGCGATCAGTGCCGAATTGCCGAACTGTACCCAGAAATCCCTGAGGAAATAGTGCTGCTGGCGAAACACGATCTCGAAATTGTGCAGGGTCGGATGATCCGGCCACAGTTTTCCGGAGAACGCATCTTGCTTCGGCGAGATCGCGAACACGAACATGTGGTAGATCGGCACCATGGTCCAGATGAAGACGGGGATGCCGATCAGCAGCAGCCGCGCTTCGGTGCCGACCTCGCGGAGGGAAGGGAGCCTCATCGCGACAACCGTTTCATCATGAAGTACATCAGCGGCAGCACCAGCGGTATCGCGCAGACGATCGAGGCCATCGCCAGATTGAGCTGGTCGAGCCGGAGATAGCGGATGCCGAGCGTCGCCAGCACGTGGGTGAGATCGGCCGGTCCGCCACCGGTCAACAGATAGACGCTGTTGAAGTCGCCGAGCGTCCAGATCATCGACAGCAGCGTACAGGTGACATAGAGGGTCTGCATCGAGGGCCAGGTGATGAAGCGGAATTTCTGCCACCAGCTGGCGCCGTCGACATCGGCCGCCTCGAACAGATCCTGTGCGATGGCGAGCCGTCCGGTGATCAGGATCAAGGTCCAGAACGGCAGCGATTTCCAGATGTGCACGCCGATCGCCATCGAGAGCGCGATCGTGGGATCGTTCAGCCAGTTCGGTCCGTCATCGCCGGTGAGCTTGAAGATCAATTGGTTGATCACGCCCCATTCCGGATTGAGCATGAAGCGCACCGACAGGATGGTCGGGATCGACGGCACCGCCCAGGGCAGGATGAACAGCACCGACAGCCATTTGATCCAGGCGCGCTGCTCGACGAAGAAGCCGGACAGGAACAGCGCGATCAGCATTTTGATGTTGATGCCGATCACCAGGAAGATCAGCGTGTTGATGGCGGCGCGCGCGAAGATCGGATCATGATAGAGCGCGACATAATTCGACGGCGCGCGCGCGAGCCACAGTCCGTAGCCGACGGGATAGACCACGAAGGCCAGGAATACGAGCAGATACGGCACCAGCAGCACGATGCCCCAGACCTGCGGCGGCGACAGCCGCGCCGACAGCGGCGCTGCGGGCAGATCGGAGACTGTCAGCGTGATCGCCATCTTCGCTACCCCCTACAAGGTCACCCCGCGACTTCCTTGATCCGCGCGATCAACTCGTCGACGGCCTTGTCGACCGGGACCTTCTCGCTGACCACGCGGTTCATCGCCTTGGCCCAGACATTCTCGTTGTTGAGAATCGTGAACTTGTAGTTCTTGGTGAAGTCGAAGGGCTGCGTACCGCCCATGAACTGGTTGTAGACCGCCCTGCGATGGCGGTCGGCCTGCCAGAAGGGGCTGTTCTGGCCGGCGATCTCCGCCGGGAACCAGCGGCCGAGCGCGCCCTCGACATAGGGGCCGAGATTGTCCTCCTGCAGCAGGAACGAGATGAACTGCTTGGCCTCTTCCTTGTGCTTGGCTGCCGTGAAGATCACGCCGGTCTTGACGTCGGAGCGGTATCTGATCGGTGTGCCGTCCGGCTTGTTGGGAAAGGAGGCGGTGATGATGTCCTCCTCATAGGCCTTCTTGCCGGCGGCGCGCTGTTCCGGAGTCAGCGCCGGGTTGGTGGAATCCTCGAACCATTTCGCCGCGATCGAGATGGTGAAGTTATGGGTCATCACGATCGTCTTGTTGTGGAAGGCGACGTTGTTGTCGGGGTCCTTCCAGGTGGTCGAGGACGGCGGCGTGCAGCCCCTGAGATATGTATCGGTATAATCCTTCAGCGCGTGGATCAGTCCGTCGCGCACCTTGGGATCGTCGACCAGGAGCTTGCCGTCGTCGTCGACCAGCTTGACGTTGTAGGCGTCCATGAAGGTGTAGAACGACTGGAACGAGTCGGTGGACTCCACGCCCATCGGCTGGCCGATGCCGTAGATGCGCTGGCCGGTCGCCTTGCGAATCGCGGGCTGCACCTTGTCGCACCAGAACGACCAGTAGTCCTCCCATTTGGTCGGGATATCCGCTGCCTTGAAGCCCGCCTTCTGCAAGAGGTCGCCCCAGATCTGGACGTGCATGCTCTGCTGCTTCAGCGGAAAGCCGTAATAGGCCTTCTTCTTGGTCTGGCCGTTATAGAGGTAGGCGGTCTCCAGCGTGTTCGGCGCGAACTTCGATTTGATCGGGACCAGGATGTCCGAGAGATCCTCGAGCTTGCCTTCGTACGCCCATTTGCCGGCCGCCTGCACGTCGTAAGTGTCGGAATAGGCGACATCGGGAACGGTGCCGGCATCGAGCGCCGCCACCGTTTTGGGGATCATGTCCTGGATGGCGTATTGCGACAGCTCGACCTTGATGCCGGTCTTGGCCTCGAACTTCTTGACGACATCGAGCAGCGCGTCGTCCTCGGACTTGTAGAAACCCTTGCCCCACCAGACCGTGATCGTGTCCTGCGCCATGACCGGTGCCGCGCACAGCAGCACGATCGCGCCGACCGCGATGGCGAGCCCGCCCATTCCCCTGGATCTCACGTCGTTCTCCCTGCTTCAGGCCGGTTATTTTACCGGCTGTCTCGAAGACTAGCGCAGGGCCGGGGCGCGATCTAGCGGCATCTTCTCATACCGACGGCCACGGCTCAGGACGTATCATGGCCGTGATTGGCGCAATTCCAAGCTGCGTGGAGAGCCGAGAAGTCTTCGTCGGCTGCTACCATCGCTCGTCCTGATAGACAGACCTGCGCCACTGGTTCATGGACAGGAGACGCTGCTCACGATGACCGTCGGGAAATTCGATCGTTCGCAAGATCATCATCACGCCTTTCGGATGCGATGACTTGTGCTCCTGCTCCGCTTTGGGCTCTTGCTCCGCTGGCTCTCGCTCCGCAATTCGCTTCCTCTTGTTGCTGGCGTCAAGGTTGACGCCGCCATGGTCCGCATGCTCCTTGCCCGACCGCGCGGCATCGGAAGTGGTGAAGCCGGTCTCGGCCCTGGCATCTGCATTTGCACCGGCGGACGCGGTCGCAGGCGGATCGTTCGGTTTGGGCGTTGGAGTGAGCGCGGGAGCGGCCGCCGTTTGAGCCTGTTTTGCCGCCGGCGTGGACGCAGGCGCAGACTGAGCCGTAGCCGGCCCAGGCGTGGTCCCGTTGTCGCGGTTCTGCGAGAGGATGGGCTGACACGCCATCGGAAACACAAGCTTGCCTCGCTCGGTGATGCCGATCGGCATGCAGCCGCCGCGGGGAACGTCTCCGGGCGCTTTCGCGGGGGTTTCCTCCGCAGTCCTGCTCGCGCCGGCATCGCCGCGCGTCTCCGCTGCGGCCTGTCCGGTCGGTTCCGGCGGCACAACGCCAGGACGTGGTTCTGCGTCCCGGCTGTCCGGATCGGGATCAGCCTCGGCCCTCTCGGCCGCGACCTTGCTCTTGGCATAAGCATTTTCGCGTGCAACCCGCTCATGGTTGACGACGGGTTGCGGTTCGGCGAGCCATTGCAGGCCCTCGTAACCGGCGCCGATCAGGACCACGAGCGCGACTATATAGGCAAACAGTGCGGGCATGAGACACCACGAACCCCCGGAGCCCCCGCGAGATAAAAGGGCGATCGGACCTTTGTTCCGTTGCCATCACGGAGTTTCGAAGCCGCGCCGCTGCCTCGCCATAGCCGTCTCAAGGTTGGCGAAGCGGTCGGAAGAATTCCTGAATGTCGGCGGCGAGCGCGGCCGGCTGTTCCATGGCGGCGAAATGGCCGCCCGCCTTCATCTCGGTCCAGCGTTGAATGTTGGTGTAGGTCTTTTCCGCGATCGAGCGGGGCGGCACGATGATCTCCTTTGGAAATGCGGCATAGCCGGTCGGCACCCCGACCGGATGCTCCGGCGAGATCGGCAGGCCGGCATGCAACCGGCCATAATACGGCCAGAACGATGAGCCGATCGCTGCGGTGAACCAGTACAATGCGATATTGGCCAGCAAACGATCACGTCCGATGGCGCTTTCCGGCACGCCGTCATTGTCGGACCATGTTCGAAACTTTTCCACGATCCACGCGGCAAGACCTGCGGGCGAGTCGGTGAGCGCGAAGGCGAGTGTCTGCGGCTTGGTGCCCTGGATTTGCTGATATCCGGTTTCCTCCTTGAGCCAGTGCGCGATCTGCGCATTGTATCGGGCTTCGCCTGTCGTGTTCGTCGTGCCCTTCTCGCGTGGCGCAAAGAGCAGATTAAGGTGAATGCCGCAGACCGACGATGGATATTTCTGTCCAATCAGCGACGCGATCCCGGCACCCCAGTCGCCGCCCTGGGCTGCGAATATCGGATATCCGAGAATGTCGGTCATCAGATCGTGCAGGCAGGCCGCGATGTCCTGAAGAATGAACCGCTTCTGTCCGGGCTCGAAGGACAAGCCGTATCCGGGCAGCGAGGGCGCGACCACGGTAAAGGCGTCCTTCGGATCGCCGCCAAACCGGCCGGGGTCGGTTAGCCTCGGAACGATGTCCAGCATCTCAAACACCGAGCCCGGCCAGCCGTGCATCAGCAGGAGCGGATACGGGTTCGGGCCCTGACCTGGAACGTGCAGAAAATGCAGGTCGATGTCGTGCAAGGCCACCTTGAACTGCGGGAATTCATTCAAGGCGGCTTCCTGGGCGCGCCAATCGAAACGGTCTCTCCAGTAGGCGACCAGCTCACGCATGTAGTCGACGCTGGCGCCGTACGCCCAGGGCTCGCCGGGGGCGGCGTCCGGGAAACGGGTGAGGCCGAGGCGGGTTTTCAGATCGGCGACCGCCGCGTCGGGAATCCTGAGTGCAAATGCCTGGGGTGCCATCGCGAATGATTCCTCTCCTTATTTTGCGCCTTCGCTCTTCGAACATGGCGGACGCGTCGCCGCCCATCCTCGACGAACCATGCGCTTTCTTCGCAGCCTTTTTAGCCGCCGGCGCGACAACGCCATGGAACCATTCCTGGCTTCGCCCGTCATCATCACCCGGTTTACCGTGCTCCGCGACAATTCGCGGTGCCGGCCGAAGCGCAATTGCCACCCGTAAAAACACCGGCTAGACAGCAATTTGCCTCTTGTTTGGAGTTTTGGATGGCTACGAACGAAACTGGAACGGTCGCTGCGCTGGTCGGGGCCAACGAAGCGGCGATCTTGTCCGAATGGCTGTCCTTGCAAAAGAAAACCGGCGTGCTCGACACTGGGCGCATCAGCGAGGCCGAGTTGAAGGCGCAATCGGAAAATTTCCTGCGCGTGCTGCGCGAGGCGCTGGCGCAGGGAACGGCGGCCCAGGCCATAAGCGGGGTCAATTCCCCGGCCTATGGGCCGGTCAAGACCCTGCTGGAAGAGCTGTCGCGGTCGCGTGCCATGCAGGGCTTTTCCCCGAGCGAGACGGCAACCTTCGTATTCTCGCTGAAACAGCCGCTGTTCAACATCCTGAGCGGCGATTCTTCGCTTTCGCCAAAGCAAATCGTCGACCTGACCTGGACGGTGACGCTCATCATCGACGAACTCGGGCTCTACACGCTGGAAGTCTACCACAGGAGCCGCGAGGAGGTGATCCGTCTGCAGCAGCGCGAGATCGCCGAACTGTCGACGCCGGTGGTCAAGCTGTGGGACGGCATCCTGGCGCTGCCTTTGATCGGGACCATCGACAGCCAGCGCACCCAGGTGGTGATGGAAAATCTGCTGCAGACCATCGTCGAGAGCGAGGCCGAGATCGCCATCATCGACATCACGGGCGTGCCGACTGTCGATACGCTGACCGCGCAGCACCTGCTCAAGACGGTGGCGGCGGCGCGGCTGATGGGCGCCGACTGCCTGATCAGCGGCATCCGGCCGCAGATCGCGCAGACCATGGTGCATCTCGGCGTCGAGCTCAACGTGGTCTCCAAGGCGACGCTGGCGGACGCCTTCCAGGTCGCGCTGCAGCGCACCGGCCGCACGGTCGCCAAGGTCAGAAAGCCTGGCGCCGGGTCGCCCAGGGGCGCCGGCGCCCAGGACAGCTGACATGGACCGCATTCCGATCCTGAAATTCGGCAGCGCGCTGCTGGTGACCATCCAGGTGGACATGCACGACCGGCTGGCCACCGCGCTCGAGGAAGATCTCACCAGCAAGATCGTGGCATACGGCGCCAAGGGCGTCCTGATCGATATTTCGGCGCTCGAGATCGTCGACAGCTTCATCGGCCGCATGCTCGACAACATCGCGGCCGTGTCGCGCATCCTCGATGCCGACACCGTGGTCGTCGGCATGCGTCCGGCTGTGGCGATCACGCTCGTGGAGCTCGGCCTGTCCCTGACAGGCGTCAAGACGGCCCTCAATGTCGAGCGTGGCATGGAGCTGATCAAGGCGCGCCTCGTGCAGACGGAGGACGCGGACGACGATGGCGAGGAGTGAACGCCTCGATATTCGTTCCTCGGATGATGTGGTCCGCGCGCGGCAGTTGACCCGCACCCTGGCGACGGAAGCGGGGTTGAGCCTGGTCGATCAGACCAAGATCATTACTGCGGCCAGCGAGCTCGCCCGCAACACGCTGGATTATGGCGGCGGTGGCAGCGTCATGGTCGAGCTGATCGAGCAGATGGGTCGCCGCGGCGTGCGGCTGACCTTCGAGGACAAGGGTCCCGGCATCGCCGATGTCGAGGCGGCGCTGAAGGACGGCTTTACCACCGGCAAGGGGATGGGCTTGGGGCTCGGCGGCGCGAAACGCCTGTCGAACGAATTTTCGATCGCTTCTAAGCCGGGCGGAGGCACCAAAGTCGTCATCGCGCGTTGGAAGTGAACCATGATTGCCGTGCCCGTCCAGGATCAAACTCAGGTGGCGGAGGCGCGGCGCAGGGCGGTGGCCGTGGCGGAGCGGCACGGATTTGCAGCTGCGGAGAGCGGGCGCGTGGCGCTGGTGGCGACCGAGCTGTCGACCAATCTGCTGAAGCATGGGCGTGGCGGCGAACTCCTGATCGGCGCCTTCGAGGAGCATGGCACGAGCGGTATCGAATTGATTGCGCTGGATAAAGGACCAGGCATGGTGAATGTCGAGGCCTGCCTCGAGGACGGCTATTCGAGCGCCGGCACAGCGGGGAAGGGGCTCGGGGCCGTCATCCGGCAATCGCAGCTCACCGATATCGCCTCCTGGCCCGGCCTTGGTACCGCCATTCTGGTCCGGCTCGAGGCCGGCGGACAGTCCGGCCGGCAGGATCGGCCATTCGCGAGGGTCGGCGCGATCGCGGTGCCGATGCGCGGCGAGGAGGTCTGCGGCGATTCCTGGAGTGTCGCCTATCCGCCAAGCGGCCCGACGCTGCTGGTGGCTGACGGGCTTGGGCACGGGCCGCAGGCCGCGGAGGCGTCCGTCGAGGCGGTGCGGCTGTTTCATCGTTTTCAGGGCCATCAGGTGCCGACCCTGCTTGACTATGTCCATGGCGGGCTCCGCGCCACGCGGGGCGCCGCGGTCTCGATCGCCCGGCTGGACAGCGCCGCCGGCAAGGTCGTTTTTGCTGGCATCGGCAATGTCGCCGGTGTCATCATCGCGGGCGGCGAGATGCGCCGCATGGTGTCGATGCCCGGCACCGCCGGACATGTTGCGCGAAAAATCCAGTCGTTCGATTATCCCTTCAAATCCGGCCTGGTCATCCTGCATTCGGATGGCCTGCTGTCGAGCTGGACGCTCGAGCGATATCCGAACATTACGGCGCGGCATCCGACATTGATTGCCGCGGTGCTCTATCGGGATCTGGCGCGCGGACGCGACGATGTCAGCGTGCTGGTCGCCAAATGGTAATGATGTGGTGATTACGTGAGTGATCGCATGACAGGCGCCAAACCGTGGCCGATCGTCACGGTGCCGATCGAAAACGAAGGGGACGTCGTCGCGGTGCGGCAGCGGGCGCGGCGGCTTGCCGAACTGTTGGGTTTCGAGCGGCAGGACCAGACCCGGATCGCGACCGCCGTGTCCGAACTGGCGCGCAACGCGTTCGGCTATGCCGGCGGGGGCCGGGCCGAGTTCATCATCGACAACAGCGCGGTACCGCAGATCTTCAAGGTCCGCATCTCGGACCGGGGCAACGGCATTGCCGAGCTGCAGGAAATCCTGGACGGCCGCTATCGCTCGACCAGTGGCATGGGGCTCGGCCTGACCGGCGCCCGCCGGCTGATGAACCATTTCAAGATCGATAGCGTGGTGGGCAAGGGGACCACGGTCGAGGTCGGCCAGGACCTTCCGCTGCGCCCCGGGCCGGTGACGCGCGCCAAGCTTGCCGAGATCGGCGACACCTTGAAGAAGGAAAGCTCTGCCGATCCGCTGGCGGCGCTGCGCGAGCAGAATCGCGAATTGATGCAGAGCCTGGACGAGATCCGCCGCCGCACCGAGGAAAGCACCGCGCTCAACCAGGAGCTCGGCGACACCAATCGCGGCGTGGTCGCGCTCTATGCCGAGCTCGACGAGCGCGCCGAGCAGTTGCGCAAGGCGAGCGAATTGAAGACCCGGTTTCTGTCCCACATGAGCCATGAATTCCGGACCCCGTTGAATTCGGTGCTGGCGCTGTCGCGGCTGCTGCTCGACCGCATCGATGGCCAATTGACCGTCGAGCAGGAGCGGCAGGTCAGCTATATCCGCCGCTCGGCGGAGGGGTTGCTCGAGCTCGTCAACGACATGCTTGATCTTGCCAAGGTCGAGGCCGGAAAGATCGACATCAAGACCGTGGCGTTCGCCGTCAGCGACCTGTTCGGCGGCCTGCGCGGCGCGCTGAAGCCGCTGCTGACGCGGCCGTCGGTCGACCTGATCTTCGACAATCCGGTCGACGTGCCGGAGCTTTACAC
>NZ_JBAURI010000448.1:0-1649 GCF_049581145.1 Bradyrhizobium sp. | reverse complement strand
ATTTAGATCAAAGCTCGCCGCTAATTATTACTGTCATGTTTGCTCATTACGAATGCGGCCAGTTGGGTCTGCCCGTGCATGATCCGCAGTTGCGTGAATTGAAGTTGGATCGGCGAAGCTATGGTGCGCGTCAGCAATCAGCGTCGATTCTGGTCGGCCGCCCGTGGCGTTGGCGCGACCGCACTGGCGCTCTGTACCCTCAGCCTGCTGGCGTCTTGCAACTCTGCCACACTGGGAACTCCGGCGACCAACGCGCCGGGCGATATCGATGTGCTCGACAAGGTCCGTTCGCTGGACATCATGCCCCGTCAGCCGGAGGCAGTGAATGCAACGCAGACCAATGTCGGCGAACGGGGCCACGCGGCCCTGTATGAGGGAACGGTCATCGCCGATGTTCCCGAGACCCGAATCGAGCGCTCGTCAAGCGGCAACGGATACGACCTGAATTTCGAAAATACCCCGGTGACGACCGTCGCCAAGGTCGTGCTCGGCGATATCCTGAATACCGGCTACACGATTGATCCGCGCGTGCAAGGCACCGTGAGCCTGGTATCTGTGCGGCCGGTCGCGAAATCCGACATCATTTTCGTGCTGGAAAACGCGCTGCGACTGAGCGGCGTCGTGCTGATCCGCGATGCGGCTGGCTACCGGCTGACGCCGCTTGGCGATGCTGTCGGCGCCGGCCGGGTCGACTCCGCGGCGGCAAGCCCGGAGCCCGGCTACGGCGTTTCCGTCGTGCCGCTGCAATATGTCTCCGCGCAGACCATCCTGAAGCTGATGGATTCGTTTGCGACCAAACCGGGCAGCATACGCGCCGACCCGACGCGAAATCTTCTGCTCATTCAGGGCACTGGCGCCGAGCGCCAGACCGCGGTCGAGACCGCCATGAGTTTCGACGTCGATTGGATGCGCGGCCAATCGGTCGGCATTTTCCCGGTCACCAACAGCGCGCCCGAACCGATCATCTCCGAACTGGAAAAGATCATGGACTCCGGCGACAGCGGCCTCAGCCAGAGCGTGGTCAAATTCCAGCCGATGAGCCGTCTCAACGCCATCCTGGTGGTCAGCCGCAAGCCGGCGCTGCTGCAGACCGCAGCGACCTGGATCAGGCGGCTCGACCGCGCCGACACCGCGCGCAACAGCGTTCATGTCTATCACGTGAGGTATGGCGAGGCGCGCCAGATCGCAAAGGTTCTGACGGATATGTTCATCGGCGGATCGTCGTCCTCGCTCGACAGCCCGGATAACCAACTCGCGCCAGGGTCCGGATCATCATCCACATCCAGCGCCGACAAGCTGTCGCTGAATGCAAACTCCACACAAAGCAACGGCTTTGCTCAATCCGCGCCCTCGGCAACCGGAACCGGCGGTAATGCGCCGCGATTTGGCCAGTCCTCGCAGCCTGCGGCGGGAGGCCAGGCAGGTGCCGGCGCTCTCGACAGCAGGAGCAGCGGAGGCAATGGCCAGCCTCTGATGGAAGGCGTGCGCATCACGCCCGATGCCGTCAACAATGAGCTTCTGATCTACGCTGACCAGGGCAACTACAAGATCATCGAAGCGACCCTGCAGCAGATCGACCAGGCGCCGCTGCAGGTGGCTATCGATGCAACGATCGTCGAGGTAACGCTCTCCAATGAACTGAGCTATGG
>NZ_JBAURI010000447.1:0-6103 GCF_049581145.1 Bradyrhizobium sp. | reverse complement strand
GTTGATCACCCAGTTGGCGGCGAGTTTGCCGTCGCGAACACGATTGGCGAGCTTGGCCAGCACCGTCTCGAAGAAGTCGGCGCTCTCGCGCTCGGCCACCAGCACACTCGCATCGTAAGGCGAGAGCGAAAATTCGGCGATGAAGCGCGCCTTCTTCTGGTCGGGCAGCTCCGGAAGGCCCGTCTTGAGCTCGGCGACATAGGCGTCGGTGAATTCCAGCGGCAACAGATCAGGATCCGGGAAGTAACGGTAGTCGTGCGCCTCTTCCTTGGAGCGCATCGAGCGGGTTTCGCCCTTGTTGGGGTCGAACAGGCGGGTCTCCTGGTCGATCGCGCCGCCCTCCTCGAGGATCTCGATCTGGCGGCGCGCCTCGAAATCGATCGCCTGGCCGATGAAGGTGATCGAGTTCATGTTCTTGATCTCGCAGCGGGTGCCGAGCGGCCCACCCGGCTTGCGCACGGAGACGTTGACGTCGGCGCGCAACGAACCCTTCTCCATGTCGCCGTCGCAGGTGCCGAGATAGCGCAGGATCGAGCGCAGCTTGGTCACATAGGCCTTGGCCTGCTCGGCGTCGCGGATGTCGGGCTTGGAGACGATCTCCATCAAGCCTACGCCCGCGCGGTTGAGATCGACATAGGACAGGCTCGGCGACTGGTCGTGCAGCGACTTGCCGGCGTCCTGCTCCAGATGCAGCCGCTCGATGCCGATGGTCGCGGTCCTGCCGCCGTCCAGCTCCAGCGTAACCTCGCCTTCGCCCACGATCGGCGACTTGTACTGGCTGATCTGGTAGCCCTGCGGCAGGTCGGGATAGAAATAGTTCTTGCGGTCGAACACCGAGCGCAGGTTGATCTGCGCGTTCAGGCCGAGCCCGGTCCGCACCGCCTGCCGCACGCATTCCTCGTTGATGACCGGCAGCATGCCCGGCATCGCCGCATCGACCAGCGAGACATGGCTGTTGGGCTCGCCGCCGAATTCGGTCGAGGCGCCGGAGAACAGCTTTGATTTCGAGGTGACGTGGGCATGGATTTCCATGCCGATGACGACTTCCCAGTCGCCGGTCGCGCCCTTGATCAGCTTATGGGGAGTGGCAGAAGCGCTCATGGTCTCGGTTTCCGGATAAAGGGATATCTGGGGCGGGTTTGGGCTTCGCGCAACGTCTCGCGCCAGTCAAGCCTGCGATCGCAGGAGGAGAGTCGCGAACCAAGCCTCCCGGCAGAACGTCCCCGATCAACCTGCGCTCGTTTCTGTCAGGCATTGACGCGACGGCGACAGGTACCGTAGAAATTGTATCGGGGAATTTGGGGCGAGTAATGTTTCGTTGGTTGATGATGGCGGCTGCGGCCGTCACGCTTGTATCGTGTGCGACACCTTACCAGCAGTCTGGCCTGCTCGGCGGGTTCGATGTCAGGGAATTGAGACCGGACGTCTTTCGCGTCGCCTTTCAGGGCAACGGCTTCACCACCCGGGAAAGCGTTCAGGTCTACTGGCTCAATCGCTGCGCGGAGCTCGCGGTCGAGAAGGGTTTTGCGGGATTTGAGATCCTCTCCGACATGCAGTTCGTGACGCGGCATCCGACGCCGGAAGATCATGTCGCGCCTGCGCTGAACAGTTCGCTGGCCTCGCTGCAGATCAGGCCTTCGCTTTCGCAGGACGAGATTGCCGATTTCGCCGCCTGGCGGCAGCAGGGCAGCCTTGCGAGCCGATCCGACGCGCCGACCCGGATGGCGGCCGTGATGTTCATCTACGGCGGCGGCGCCTCGATCCCCAAGCCCGGAATCGAGGGTGACGTGCATTTCCTGCCTGCTCCGGTCGAGTCGGCGCCGCCCAAAGTGTTCAATGCCAAGGTGCTGCTTGCCCAGCTCGATCCCCTGATCAAGGGCGAGAAGTGCGGCGGCAACATTTGTCCGCACGTGCACGAGTATTTGTTGCCGAAGGGAAAGCTGAACTAGCCCGTTGCCTGGCGGGCATGCCCGTCTCGTGCACCGTCACGCTGCGAGCAGCGCCACTGCGATCCGCTCCCATTCAGCGTCGAGCGCGCCCGTCGCGACGGGTTGTCCGGCCTGCCGATACCAGTAGCCGGCATTGCCGAGATCGCCCTCGACACGGTGCAGATAGGCATGCACCCAGGCGGCCTCCGCGGTCCGCTCGTCCTGCACCATCCTGTGCGCCCTGTCCCAGTCGCCCCTCGCTACCCACCACAGTCCTGCGAGCGGCGGCTCGAGCGAAGGCGCGGGCGAGCCCTCCGACAGGCTCGCTTTGAACTCGGCGACGCTCACCACCATTTCGCCGGCGTAAAACGGCCCGCCGCCTGCTCGATCACTTCTCCGAGCGAGAACAGCGTCTCCTCGTCGAATGGACGGCCGATCAGTTGCAGCCCGAGCGGCAGGCCCGCCGCATCCCTGCCGGCGGGCACCGCGATGCCCGGCAGCCCCGCCATGTTCACGGTCACCGTGAAGATGTCGTTGAGATACATCTCGATCGGATCGGCGCCCTTCTCGCCGACCCCGAACGCCGCCGACGGCGTCGCCGGCGTCAGGATCGCGTTGACGCCCTTGGCAAAGCAGTCCTCGAAATCGCGCTTGATCAGGGTGCGGACCTTCTGCGCGCGCAGATAATAGGCATCGTAATAGCCGGCCGACAGCACGTAGGTGCCGATCATGACGCGCCGGCGCACTTCGGCGCCAAAGCCCTCGGCGCGGGTATTTTCGTACAACTCGCCGATCGAGCGGCCCGGCACGCGCAGGCCATAGCGCACGCCGTCATAGCGCGCGAGATTGGACGAGGCTTCCGCCGGCGCCACGATATAATAGGCCGGCAGCGCGTATTTGGTGTGCGGCAGCGACACCTCGACCAGTTCGGCGCCGGCGGCCTTCAGCCACGCCGCGCCCTCGCTCCAGAGCTTTTCGATCTCGGCCGGCATGCCGTCGAGGCGATACTCCCTGGGGATGCCGATCTTCATTCCCTTCACCGATTTTCCGATCGACGCCTCGTAATCCGGCACGGCGATGTCCACCGAGGTGGTGTCCTTGGGGTCGTGGCCGGCCATCGAGCGCAGCAGGATCGCGGCGTCGCGCACCGTGCGGCCGATTGGCCCTGCCTGGTCGAGCGAGGACGCGAACGCCACGATGCCCCAGCGCGAGCAGCGGCCATAGGTCGGCTTGATGCCGACGGTCGCGGTAAAGGCGGCCGGCTGGCGGATCGAGCCGCCGGTGTCGGTCGCGGTCGCGCCCATGCACAGCAGTGCCGAAACCGCGGCGGCCGAGCCGCCGGAGGAGCCGCCGGGCACCAGCGTCGTGTTTTTGCCCTCGCGCCGCCAGGGATTGGCGACGGGCCCGAAACACGAGGTCTCGTTCGACGAGCCCATCGCGAACTCGTCATTGTTGAGCTTGCCGAGCATGACCGCGCCGTCGCGCCAGAGCTGCGCGGTGATGGTGGACTCGTAGGTCGGCACGAAATTGCCCAGGATCTTCGAGCACGCGGTGGTGCGCACGTCCTTGGTCGCGAACAGATCCTTGATGCCGAGCGGGATGCCGGCCAATGGCCCAGCCTCGCCCTGCGCGATCTTCGCATCCGCCTCGCGCGCCATGGCGCGGGCCCGATCCGGCGTCTCCAGCACGAAGGCGTTGAGCGCGCGCGATAGCTCGATCGCCTTGAGATGCGCGTCGGCCAGTTCCAGCGACGTGAAAGATTTGCTCGCGAGACCCTGTCTGGCCTCGGCGAGAGTCAGCGATGTCAAATCGGTCATTTATTGATCGGGCTGCAGAAGAACGGGGACAGGGTCTTGTCGTCGGCCGGGTCGTCTCGTTTGGCCCGCGCCTGATCGGCGGCTTGGTCGGCGGCCTGGAGCTGATCGAGCACGGTATCGACCGCCTGGTTTGGATCGGCGGCCTTACCTTGCCGCGCCATCGCGTCGAGATAGTTCATATAGGCGAGATACGCCTTTTCATCGTCGCAAAGCAGGCACATCGGACATCCCGTCCCTTGGCTCGTGGCGTCTTCGCAACGCCGGCCGGCGAGCGGCTGCGCAGGAAAACACGATTTCAAAACTCTACTCGACGACCTTCGGCACCAGGAAGAAGTGCTGCTCGGTCGCCGGCGCATTCCTGACGATATCGTCGGCGATATCGCCATCATCGACCACGTCCGGCCGCTTCTTCATCGCCATCGGCATCACCGAGGTCATCGGCTCGACGCCCTCGACATCGACCTCCGACAATTGCTCGACGAACGCCAGCATCGCATTGAGTTCACCCTGCAAATGGGGGACCTCGGCATCGCTGACCGCGATCCGCGCCAGATGCGCGATGCGACGGACGGTGGCGGCGTCGACGGACATTATATACGGCCTCGCGGGAAATTATTGGAGAGTCTCGGAACTCCAGGCCGCCGTATAGCAGACGCGGCTTTCGCGCCGCAACCTTCCCGGCTTGGACCGCCACCCTGCGGCCAGCCTGTCAGCGCGCCAACTGGCTCATCCGCACCAGGGCTGCGCCCGCCAGCGCCCGGGTCAGCTCGGTTGCCGGCATCTCGCGGCCGAGCCGGACCGCCTGCCCCGCCCAAAGACTGGTGAAATCGACCTTGCCGAGTTTTTCGGCAGCGGCCTTCAGCGGTGCAAGCCCCGTCGCGGCATGGGGAAACGCCGGCGCATGCGGCGACACCGGCCCGACCTCGCGCATCAGGCGGTTGGCGACGCCGCGCGCCGGGCGTCCGGTCATGACATTGGTGATCACGGTTGAATCGTCATGCGCATGGGCCAGCACGATCCGCGCCGGCGCGCTCACCAGGGATTCCGGACAGCGCAGATAGGCGCTGCCGATCTGCACGCCGGCTGCGCCCAGCGCGAACGCTGCAGCGATGCCGCGGCCGTCGGCGATGCCGCCGGCGGCGATGACGGGCACTTTCACCGCGTCGACCACCTGTGGCACCAGCGCAAAGGTGCCGGGCTGCTCGGCGATATTGTCGGTCAGGAACATGCCGCGATGGCCGCCGGCCTCCGCGCCCTGCGCGATGATGATGTCGGCGCCGTTTTCCTCGAGCCAGATCGCCTCCCGCACGGTCGTCGCCGACGACATCACCAGCGCGCCCACCGCCTTGACGCGATCAAGCAGCGCCGGATCCGGCAGGCCGAAATGGAAGCTGACGATTTCCGGCTTCAGCTCCTCGACCAGTCCGCACATCGCGGCATCGAACGGCGCGCGGTTGGCCGCGGTGACGGGGGCCTGCGGATCGATGCCATGCTCGCTGTAATAAGGCGCAAGCCTCTCCTTCCATCCGGCCTCGCGCGCCGGATCGGCCTCGACCGGCGTGTGGCAGAAAAAGTTCATGTTGATGGGCGCGGAGACGCGCTGGCGGATGATCTGGATCTGCTCGCGGGTTTTTTCCACCGACAGCATGGCGCAAGGCAGCGAACCGAGCCCGCCGCCCTGCGCCACGGCGATCACCAGTTCGGCGTCCATTGCACCCGCCATCGGGGCAAGCACGATCGGGAATTCGGTCTTCAAGAGCTTCAGGAGTCGGCGGTCCGGCCACATGCGCTGCTCGTTCGATTTGGGAGATTGGGTTGCGGGCATCGTTGCCGCAGCTTTTGCCAGATTAGCACCCCCTCGCCGCGCCAGCCTATGCAATCTGCCGCTGTCTGCCAATCCAGCGCCGCAGCGCCACCAGGGCCCAGATCGCCTCGACCAGCCCGAACGGCCAGGCGCCCTGCAGAAATCCATAAGCCGAGCCGAGCGCGCAGGAGCCGGCGAAGACGAGAATGAACCAGGGGCTGCGATCCTCCAGCGCGTAGCTCACAAGCATCGCCGTGACCGCGAACAGGCCGAACAAACTGAGAGCGTCCATCGTTGATATTCCAACTTGCATGAGATCAGAGGGAAAAGATGGCATTCTCCGCGACCGGCACCAATCTCATCTAAAACGCGAGCCGGCATGTCCGGGGCGGTCCCCATCTTGGCCACACCTCGCCTGATTCCTCGCTGAGGCTTGATGCAGAAACATCGCTTCCGATTTTCAGAAATAATTCTTGACGTATCCCCCAAATCACCACTACAACTCCCGCCATCCTGTTCCACAGAGGGGCGTTCCGGATCGTCCAGAGACGCGG
>NZ_JBAURI010000446.1:0-1620 GCF_049581145.1 Bradyrhizobium sp. | reverse complement strand
AACCAGCGGTTTCGTCAACCGGTCGGTGTGGTTGGCAAAGTCGAAAGCGTAGCGCCCCTTGATGCACAAGAACTCGCCGTTAATGCCGCTCTTGTCGCGGTTGTCGCCGCGAATGATCTCAGAGCCGTTCGGCACGCTGCGCACGCCCAGCGTGGTCTTGCATCCATCCGCGCAGTGCGTGCAGACGGTGGAAACGTGGTTCATTTCCCACGGGCGGGTTTTGTAACGATAGGTACCCGAGGTCAGCGCGCCCACGGGGCAAACGTCGATGCACATGCCGCATTCTTCGCAGTCCAGGTGATCGCCTTTATTGGGAGCAATGATGCTGCTGACGCCGCGATTCTGGACGCCCAGGGCCCAGACATCCATGCCTTCTCCGCAGGTGCGCACGCAACGATAGCAAAGGATGCAGCGCGGCCGGTCGAAAAAAACCACCGGAGACCACTGCTGTTCTTCACGGTGCTGCTTGACCTCGGTGTAGAGCGACTCTGGCGGCCCGTACTTGAAGGTCATATCCTGCAGCTCGCACTCGCCGCCGGCATCGCACACCGGGCAATCCAGGGGATGATTGCCGAGCAGCAGTTCCACCGTGGCTTTGCGCGCCTGGGCAATCTCGTCGCTTTCAGTCGTGACCACCATGCCCTCGGCAACCGGGGTGGTGCAGGCGGTTTGCAGCTTGGGCACCTTTTCCAGCCGCACCAGGCACATGCGGCAAGCTCCGCACAGCGAAAGGCCGGGGTAGTAACAGAACGAGGGAACCGCGATACTCGCGGCACGGCAGGCCTCAATCAACAGTGTGCCTGCTGGTGCGGTGACCTTCTTGCCATCGATGGTAAAGGTTACGTCAGCCATGGGTTCCTATCTTGGTTGTGGGGCGTCATACGCCGGCCAAAGCTGCTTCCGCTTGATGGGCGTACGGACAGGGTTTGCCATCCAGGTGGTCTTCAAACTCCTTGCGGAATTTGTCCACGAAGGCGATGGTGGGCATGGCCGCAGCGTCACCCAGGGGACAAAAGGTGCGGCCCAACATGTTCTGCGCCAGGTAGCGGATATTGTCGATATCCTTAGCCACGCCACCGCCGGCATGAACGCGCGTCAGCGTCTTCTTCAGCCAGTCGGTCCCTTCGCGGCAGGGAATACACCATCCACAGCTCTCGTGCTGGTAAAACTTCATGGTGCGCAGGGCAAACTCCACCATGCAGACGCTGTCGTCCAGAACCACCACCCCGCCGGAACCGAGCATGCTGCCCGCCTTGCCTACCTGGTCGAAATCCATGCCGATGTCGATTTCGTGGGGTAGCAGTACGGGGGTCGAGGATCCGCCGGGCACGACGGCTTTGAGTGATCTGCCGTCGTTGATACCGCCGCCTACCTCGTAGATCATCTTTTTGAGGTTGTAGCCCATAGGCAGCTCGTAGACGCCGGGTTTGGCCACATCGCCGCTAAGACAGAAGAGGCGCGTGCCACCGTTCCGCTCGGTGCCGATCTTGGCGTACTCTGCGCCCCCGATGCGGAAGATGTGGGGGACAGTGGCTAACGTTTCCGCATTATTAATGACGGTGGGCCCACCATAGAGCCCTACCACTGCCGGGAAGGGGGGACGAATGCGAGGAATGCCAC
>NZ_JBAURI010000445.1:0-18951 GCF_049581145.1 Bradyrhizobium sp. | reverse complement strand
ATCCCGCGCCGCCTTTCGCCCGGGAAACGGGCAGGCCAGCCTCGGAGCAAACCTTGGAACCGGCGGGGGAATCATGCGCCATGGCCAGCCGTCGCTGGCCGTTTCCGGAATGAGATACCTTTTCTTTAAGACCTTGCCCCAATACAGCGTGACGTGGAATGCAGTGCGAGCGGGGCAGTGAATGCCGAGTATCCGGCCGAACAATCGAAGGAAACCGAAGCATGCGGCGATCATCCGGAAACCTGGCCGCCGCGCCAAGCCAAGTCCCGAGCTCAAGCCAAGTCCCAAGCTCAAGCCAAATCCCAAGCTAGGGAGTCATTGGTCTGAAGCCGGAAGGGCAAGCGAGATCGCGCACACGCGCGCCGAGGTCGAAGCCGCGATCGCAAGTGCACGGAAATCTCATGAGCGGCTGCGCGAGGCGATCGATATCCTGCCCCAGGGCATCGTGTTTCTCGACGCCGAAGGCCGCTACATCCTCTGGAACAAGCGGTACGCCGAGATCTACAGCCGCAGCGCGGATCTGTTCGCGCCCGGCGCGAAGCTGCAGGACACCATTCGCATCGGCGTCGCGCGCGGGGACTACCCGGAAGCTATCGGCCGGGAAGAGGAATGGATCGCCGAGCGGCTGGCGAGACTCTACCACCCCGGCGAGCGTCACGAGCAAAAGCTTGCCGACGGGCGGGTCATCCTGATCGATGAGCGGTTGACCGACGACGGCGGCGTCATCGGCCTGCGCGTCGATATCACTGAACTGAAGCAGCGCGAGGCTTCGTTCCGGCTGCTGTTCGACTGCAATCCTGTTCCGATGATCGTCTGTGCGCTGGACGACGAGCGAGTGCTCAGCGTCAACGCCGCCGCGATTGATCATTACGGCTATGGCCGGCCCGAGTTCGAGAAGCTCACGATCCGCAGCCTGCAGGCCTTCGATCGCGAGGCGCCGTGGGCCGGCGATCGTTCGAGCGACGAACGGGCCGCGCGAACCTGGAAACACGTGAAGGCCGACGGAACCCTGATCGACCTCGCGATCTATGCGCGCCATCTGGTCTATCATGAGCGGCCGGCGGTGCTGCTCGCCCTCATGGATATCACCGAGCGCAAGCGGGCCGAGGCGAGGCTCGCGTTTCTGGCCCAGCATGACGGGCTGACCGGACTGCCGAACCGCAACCTGTTGCGCCAGCAAATGGACGACATCCTGCTGCACCGGCGGCGTGGCTCGGAGAAGGTCGCGGTCCTGGTGCTCGGCCTCGACAACTTCAAATCCGTCAACGACACGCTCGGCCACGGCATTGGCGACAAGTTGTTGCGCGGGGTGGCCAAGCGGCTGCGATCCACGCTGCGTGCGGAAGATACCGTGGCCCGCCTCAACTCCGACGAATTCGCGATCGTCCAGACCCGGCTGGCGCGGCCCGAGGACGCGGTGCTGCTGGCGAAGCAGCTGCTGGAGGCGATCAGCGACCCCTTTCTGCTCGACGGCGATTGCGTCATCACCGGCGCCACCATCGGCATGGCGATGGCTCCCGGCGATGGCGACGATTCGGAGAAGCTTCTCAAGAACGCCGACATGGCGTTGTCCCGCGCCAAGATGGAATCGCGCGGCACCTTCAGCTTCTTCGAGGCCGGGATGGACGCGCATGCCCAGATCCGCCGCAAGATCGAGACCGACTTGCGCGAGGCCATCCAGAACGACGTGCTGCGGCCGTTCTATCAGCCGCTGGTCGACCTTTCGAGCGGCCGTATCACAGCTTGCGAGGCCCTGGTGCGCTGGCCGCATCCCGAGCGCGGGATGGTCTCGCCGGCCGAGTTCATCCCGGTCGCCGAGGAGACCGGCCTGATCGATGCGCTCGGCGGGTTGATGTTGCGCCGGGCCTGCATGGACGCAGCGCTCTGGCCGGACAATGTTCGTGTCGCCGTCAATCTGTCGCCGGCGCAGTTTCGCGTCGGCAATCTGTTGTCGGTCGTGATGGACGCGCTGCGGCAATCCGGCCTGTCGGCGAAGCAGCTGGAACTGGAAATCACCGAAACGTTGTTACTGGAGAAGAGCAGCCATGTGCTGGTCACGCTGCATGCGCTGCGCGCACTCGGGGTGCGGATTTCGATGGACGATTTCGGGACCGGTTATTCCAGCCTGAGCTATCTGCGCAGCTTCCCGTTCGACAAGATCAAGATCGACCAGTCGTTTGTCCGCGACCTGGCCGCCAATCGCGACGCCCAGGCGATCATTCGCTCCATCGTCAGCCTCGGCAAGGGCCTCGGCGTCACCATCACGGCCGAGGGCGTCGAGACCGAGGCGGAGCTGAGCTGCCTGCGCGCCGAGGGCTGCCACGAGGGGCAGGGCTTTCTGTTCAGCCGGGCGCGGCCCAATGCGGAAATCGTCGAACTCCTGCGTGCGCAGAATGGCGCGGATGCGCTGGCGCGCAAGGCGCGAGTCGCCTAGAGATCGTGATGGGATCGAGCTTGGATCACCATCCGCTCCCGGTTTTTGATTGAGTGGGATGTTCGCGACAAACGCGTTCCGCGCTTGTCGCGAAGGAAATCCGGTACTCGCCCGTCGGATCGCAGCCCGAGGGCATGCTTTCCGAATCACGCTTTAGGATTTCTTGCGTGCGCCGGAGCGCTTGGTCGCATGCTTTTTGCGGCTGGCCGCGGCTTTCTTGGCGGAACGCGAACGCGCCGCCGCTGGCCGACTCGCGGCAGCCTTGCCGCCGCGCGGGCCGCCGATGCGGCCGCCGCGCTTCGACGGCTCATGGTTTTCGGGCTTGCCGCGTCCCGAGCCGGTTTTCTTGCCGCCGCCGGTTTCCTTGTTGACGGTGGCCCACGCGCGCCGCTCGGCTTCCTGTTTGGCGACGCCGCGGTCCTCGTAGCCTTCCTCGATGTGCTCGGCCTGGCGCTTCTGCTTGTTGGTGTAGCTGGACTTGTCGCCGCGCGGCATGCTTCGTCTCCTCGGATTGCGGTTGCATTGATCGCAACGCAGGCCGCGCGGCGCGGTTCCGCCACGCGATCAGGGAGACTGGATCGTTTGGTTACGCCGCGTCGCGCAAGCCGGCGAGGAACGTGTCGACGCTCTGGAATAGCGCGCGGGCCTGTTGGCCGAGCTGGCCCGACGCCGCCATGACGCTGTCGGCCAGGCTGCGCGACTGCTCCGCTGCCTGGCTCGCACCGGTGACATTATGCGAGACCTCGTTGGTGCCGGCCGCAGCCTGCTGCACGCTGCGCGCGATTTCGCGGGTTGCGGAATCCTGTTCTTCCACCGCGGCGGCAATCGTGGTGGCGATCCCGCTGATGTCCTGGATGGTCTGGCTGATGCCGCCGATCGCGGTTACGCAATCGGAGGTGGCGGACTGGATTGCGCTGACCTGGCCGGCGATCTCCTCGGTCGCCTTCGCGGTCTGGCTGGCGAGTTCCTTCACTTCGGCTGCGACGACCGCAAAACCCCGGCCGGCGTCGCCGGCACGCGCGGCCTCGATCGTCGCGTTGAGCGCCAAGAGATTGGTCTGGCTGGCGATGGCATCGATCAGCCGAAGCACATCGCCGATCTTTTCGGCGGTGGCGGCCAGGCTGCCGACCATTTCGGTGGTTTGCCCGGCCTTGCTGACGGCCTGTTCGGCGACGCTGCTGGAATGGGTGACCTGGCGGCCGATTTCGGCGACCGAAGAGGCGAGCTCTTCGGTTGCGGCGGCAACGGTGCTGACGCTGTTCGAGGCTTCTTCGGAAGCAGCCGCCGCCGCCTTGGCGCGCTGCGACGTGCCATGGATGCTTTCGCTGATCGCGGCGGCGGCGCGCTGCATCTCGTCGCTGGCCTTGGTGACGGCCGACACCACGCCCTTGACGTCGGTCTCGAAACGGTCCGCCATCTGGCGCTGCAGCGTCTTCTTCTCCAACTCGGCCTTGTGCTTGTCGGCCTCCTGCGCCTCGCGCAGCGAGCGCGTCTCGGCCATGTTGCGGCGGAACACGTCCACCGCCTGCGCCATGGTGCCGAGTTCGTCGGTGCGATCGCCGCCGGGAATGACGACGTCGGTATCGCCGCCCGAAAGGCGGTTCATGACGGCCGTGATCGCGACCAGCGGACGCGACATGCCGCGCCCCAGCAGGAACGCGACCAGCGCGGCGCCGACGAGAATGGCAAGGGTGCCGAACAGCAGGGTTCGCTGGGCGCTGGAGGCGGCAGCCTCGTAGGCGGTCGTGTCCTTGACGATTTCCAGCACCGCAATGGGCTTTCCAGCATAGTCCTTGATCGGTCCGACGTAGAGCGCGGCCGAGTGGCCGGCAAGAACGGCATCACGATGCAAAGGTGCGCCTGAATAGACGCTCCTCAGCTCTTCCTGGGTCGCTACAACCTCATCGCCGAAGGTGGAGGAGAGCTTTTTCAGGTTTTGGCCGTCGAGCGCGTGCACGGCCAGATCGATGCCGAAGCGCTGCTTGGCGCGGTCGACGAACTCCTTGCCGAAGGCGGCGCCGATATCGACATTGGCGAGGCTCTTGCCGTCACGCACGATCGGCGTGATGCCGAAAATCCCGAGCGATTCCCGCCCAGCTTCGACACCGACAATCGGTTGGCCGGTCGCCAGGGCCTTTACAACGGTGGCGCGGCGCGCCGAGACGTCGTCACCGAAGACTTTTGGCGCGTGGACGCGATAGAAAGTCACGGCCGGCGGCGTCTGGAACGAAATCAGGGGGATGCCTTGCGCTTTCAGCGCCGTATGGGTGGCCAGGAGCAGCGCGCCGAGAGCGTCCCGGTCTCCTCTGCTGATGGCGTCACCGACCGGCGGCAGTGCCGCAATGGCGGAACTGACCGCGAGCGCCGTGCGGCCCTCATAATCGACGGCCGCGATCACGCTGTCATATTGCAGCTTGAGTTCCCGATCGAGCGCCAGCTGGGTCAGTGACCGCTGCTGGAAGATCGAGAAAGTTCCGAGAATCCCGCAGGCAACGGCGACGGTGACGGAAATCGCAAGAATCAGGCGCGCGGCGATCGAACGGAGCTTGAACATGGGCATTCCGGGTCAAAGGAGGTTTGTTCGGAAGTTGCAGGAAAGTCATTAATAACTGCCGCCGCAGTTCGCTCGTAGGACTACGGAGTTTTACGGAATCGTCAGTCTGGAACGTCGCTCGGACGCGTTCTTATCGGTTCCATTGCGCCTCCGGCCCGTCAGCGGATGGATGCAGGGCGCTACGCCGCGTCGCGCAAGCCGGCCAGGAAGCTGTCGACGCTCTGGAACAGTGTGGCGGCGTGCTGGCCGAGCTGGCCGGACGCGACCATGACGCTGTCGGCCAGACTGCGCGACTGTTGTGCCGCCGTGCTCGCGCCGGCGACGTTTTGGGAGACTTCGCTGGTACCGGCGGCGGCCTGCTGCACGCTCCGCGCGATCTCGCGGGTCGCGGAATCCTGTTGCTCGACCGCGGCGGCGATGGTGGTGGCGATGCCGCTGATGTCACGGATGGTCTGGCTGATGCCGCCGATCGCGACGACGCATTCGCCGGTGGCCGACTGGATCGCGGTGACTTGGCCCGCGATCTCCTCGGTCGCCTTCGCGGTTTGACTCGACAGCTCCTTCACCTCGGCGGCGACCACGGCAAAGCCGCGGCCGGCCTCGCCGGCCCGCGCCGCCTCGATGGTGGCGTTCAGCGCCAGCAGATTGGTCTGGCTCGCGATGGCGTCGATCAGGCGAAGCACGTCGCCGATCCTCTCTGCCGCAGCGGCCAGACTGCCGACCATTTCGGTGGTCTGGCCGGCCTTGCTGACGGCTTGTTCGGCGACGCTGGAGGAATGGGTGACCTGGCGGCCGATCTCGGCGACGGACGAGGCCAGTTCCTCGGTCGCGGACGCCACCGTGCCGACGCTGGCCGAGGCTTCCTCCGAGGCTGCGGCTGCGGCGGCGGCGCGCTGCGAGGTACCGTTGATGCTCGCGCTGATCTCGGATGCCACCCGCTGCATGTCCTCGGTCGCCTTGGCGACCGCGCCGACCACGCTCTTGACGTCGGCTTCGAAACGATCGGCCATCCGGCGCTGCAGCGCCTTCTTCTCGACCTCGGACTGCTGCTTGGCGGTTTCCTGGGTCTCGCGCAGCGCGCGCGCCTCCAGCATGTTGCGGCGGAACACATCGACGGCCTGGGCCATGGTGCCGAGTTCGTCGCCGCGCTCGCCGCCGGGGATTGCGACTTCCATGTCGCCGGAAGACAGCCGGTTCATGACCGCGGTGATCGCCGTCAGCGGGCGCGACAGCCCTCGTCCGAGCAGGAACGCCAGCAACGCGGCGACGGCCAGAATGATGATCGTGCCGATGACCAGGCGCCGTTGCGCGCCGGCGGCCGCGGCCTCGTAGGCCGTGGTATCCTTGATCACCTCCAGCACCCCGACCGGCTGGCCGGCGTAGTTCTTGATCTGCCCGACATAGAGTGCGGCCGGATGACCGGCCAGCGTGGCGTCGCGCGTAACCACCGCGCCGTCGAACACGCGCCTCAGCTCGTCCGGAGTTGCCACGACGTCGTCGCCGAAGGTCGAGGACAGTTTCTTGAAGCTGTGGCCGTCGGTCCAATGCACGGCGAGGTCGATGCCGAAGCGCTGTTTGATGCGATCGACGAAGTCCTTGCCAAAGGAGATGCCGATATCGGTATTGGCGAGAACCCTGCCGTCGCGCATGACCGGCGTCATGCCGAAGATGCTCAGCGCATCGCGTCCCGGCTCGACGCCGACGATCTGCCGCCCGGTCTTCAACGCTTCCGGTACCGTGACGCGGCGGTTGGTGACATCATCGCCGAAGTTCTTCGGATCGTGCACGCGATAGAAGGCGATGGCCGGCGGCGTCTGGAAGGTGACGAGCGGAATATCCTGCGTCTTCAACGACGCCATGGCGCCGCCGAGCAGCGTGCCCAAAGCCTCCCGATCGCCTTTCTGGATGGCGTCCGCGACGGGCGGCAGCGCCGCGATCACGGAACTGACCGCGAGCGCGGTGCGGCCCTCATAGTCGAGAGCTGCGATCACGCCGTCATATTGCAGCTTGAGTTGCTGTTCGAGGGCGAGATCGGTGAGCGCGCGCTGCTGCCAGATCGAGAACGTTCCGAGGATGGCACAGGCCGCCGCGACAGTGAGCGAAATCGCAAGAATCAGCCGGGCGCTGATCGAACGCAGTCTGAACATGGGGAGTGTCCGCTTTTTCTCGTTGGGTGGCGGACGGAATATCCCAGAAAGAAATTAACAATTGAGCGGTATTCCAATCAGGATAGCGGGTTGTATGGCGGACAATCCGTGACCAGGGATTGGGTTGTGCTTGGGAATCCTTTGTGCATCTCCTCGGTGCCTGCTTGGCCTCACCGCGTGGTGGGGGCCGTCTCGAGGTTGGCTGACAGGATCGCGCGGCCGGCATCCTCGTAGTGGGTATCGCGCGCCTGGATCTGCTGGGCGATGGCATGCATGTCGCGAAAGCGTCGCTCGAACGGATTGGCGTGGAAGATCGCAGTGGCGCCGGCCATGTGATAGGCGGTATCGACCACGGACGCTGATTGATGGATAGTCCAGGTCGCGGCGATGCGCAGCGCGATGCGATGGGCTTCGGTGAGAGGATCGCCGCGTTCGAGATCGCGCCAGACCTCGGCGGCAGTCGTATAAAGATAGGCGCGGGCCGCGCGCAGGCTGGCTTCGGTGCGTCCGATCAGGCCCTGCACGGCGTTGTTTTCGCGCATGGCTGCCAGCCCCTGCGGCAGCTTCTCGCGGGCGAGATCGGTCGCGGCATCGAGCGTGGCGCGGGCGAGGCCCAGCGAGGTCGCGGCAAAGCCCATGCCGAACACCATGTTGGTGGAGAGCTTGTAGAGCGGCCCGCTTTCGCGCAGCGCGTTGGGGTCGTCGCGCAGCGCGGCGAATTTCTCGGGAATGAAGAGATTGTCGACCGAATAGGAATCGGTGCCGGTGCCCTTGAGGCCGATCACGTCCCAGACGTCGTACATGGTGGCGCTGGTGATCGGGAACAGGACGGTTCGGATTTCCGGCGAGCCGTCCGGCTTTTTGCGCGGTGTGCCGTCGGCCTCGGTGATCCGGACATGAGCGCCCAGCCAGCTCGCCTGCCGCGAGCCCGAGGCAAATTCCCAGCGCGCATGCGCCCTGTAGCCGCCGGGAACCGCCTGCACCGAATGGGCGATGGCGCCCCAGGCCAGGATGCCGGGCGCGGTATTGAAAATTTCGTTGGCCGCTTCGGGATCGAGATAGGCCGCGGTCATCGCGCAGACGCTGCACTGGCCGAGGCACCAGGCGGTAGAGGCATCCGCCTTCGCGATTTCCTCCTGCATGCCCATGAAGACTTCGAGCGGCGCCTCGGCGCCGCCAAGACTCTGCGGCAGCAGCGAACGATAGAGCCCGTTCCCGATCAGGGCGGAGACGACCGGCTCGGTGAGCCGCCTTGTCCGCTCGATCGAATCGGCCTCGCCCGCGATCAACGGGGCCAGCGCGCGGGCGCGCTCGATCAGGCTCAATCCGGCAAGTTTGTTCATCGCGTTTCCTCTGCCCTTTGCGGGGTTCTGATTGGGAGCGGCAATGGTGGTCCATCTGCGGTCGGCGATCAAGGTGGGGGAGGCGCGATCGCGTCCCGTCGCGAGCCTCGCCATGACCCGCCTGCGGTTGAGCAGCTCTCAGCTATCGACCTTCAGTGCGGCAATGAAGGCTTCCTGCGGGATGTCGACCTTGCCGAACTGCCGCATCTTCTTCTTGCCTTCCTTCTGCTTCTCCAGAAGTTTGCGCTTGCGGGTGACGTCGCCGCCGTAGCATTTCGCGGTGACGTCCTTGCGCAAGGCGCGCACGGTCTCGCGCGCGATCACCTTGCCGCCGATCGCCGCCTGGATCGGAATCTGGAACATGTGCGGCGGGATCAATTCCTTCATCTTCTCGACCATGGCGCGGCCGCGGCCTTCGGCGCGGGTGCGATGCACCAGCATCGACAGCGCGTCCACCGGCTCGCCATTGACCAGGATCTGCATCTTGACCAGGTCGGCAGGCTTGTAGTCGGTCAGGTGATAGTCGAACGAGGCGTAGCCCATGGACACCGACTTCAGCCGGTCGTAGACATCGAACACCACCTCGTTCAGCGGCAGGTCGTATTTCACCATGGCGCGGGAGCCGACATAGGTCAGCTCCTTCTGCGCACCGCGCCGGTCCTGGCAAAGTTTCAGCACGCTGCCGAGATATTCGTCGGGAGTCAGGATTGTGGCCTCGATCCAGGGCTCCTGGATCTCGGCGATCTTCACCACGTCGGGCATGTCGACCGGATTGTGGATCTCGATCTCGCTGCCGTCGGTCAGCTTCATCTTGTAGATCACCGAGGGTGCGGTCGCGATCAGGTTGAGATCGAATTCGCGCGAGAGCCGCTCCTGGATGATCTCCAGATGCAATAGCCCGAGGAAGCCGCAGCGGAAGCCGAAGCCGAGGGCTGCCGAGGTCTCCATCTCGAAGGAGAAGCTGGCATCGTTCAACCGCAGCTTGCCCATCGCGGCGCGCAGCGTTTCGAAATCGTCGGCATCGACCGGAAACAGGCCGCAGAACACCACCGGGATCGCCGGCTTGAAGCCCGGCAGCATTTCGGTCACCGGCTTCCTGTCGTCGGTGATGGTGTCGCCGACCCGGGTATCGGCGACCTCCTTGATCGCCGCGGTGATGAAGCCGATCTCGCCGGGGCCGAGTTCGTCGACCTGCGTCATCTTCGGCGTGAAGAAGCCGACGCGCTCGACGTCATAGGCCGCGTTGGTGCCCATCATGCGGATGCGGCTGCCCTTCTTCATCACGCCGTCGACGACCCGAATCAGGACGACCACGCCGAGATAGACGTCGTACCAGCTGTCGACCAGGAGCGCCTTCAGTGTCGCATCGCGGTCGCCCTGCGGCGGCGGCAGGCGGGTGACGATCGCTTCCAGCACGTCGGGAATGCCAAGCCCGGTCTTGGCCGAGATCATGATCGCATCGGAGGCGTCGATGCCGATCACGTCCTCGATCTGCTGCTTCACCTTCTCGGGCTCGGCCGCCGGCAGGTCGACCTTGTTGAGGACCGGGACGATCTCGTGATTGTTGTCGAGCGCCTGATAGACGTTGGCGAGCGTCTGCGCCTCCACGCCCTGGCTGGCGTCGACCACCAGCAGGGACCCTTCACAGGCCGCCAATGACCGGGAGACTTCATAGGCGAAGTCGACATGGCCGGGGGTGTCCATCAGGTTGAAGATGTAATCCTTGCCGTCCCTGGCGTGGTAGTGCAGCCGGACCGTCTGCGCCTTGATGGTGATGCCGCGCTCGCGCTCGATATCCATGGAATCGAGCACCTGCTCCTTGCCCGCCATCTCGCGATCGGTCAGCCCGCCGGTGGTCTGGATCAGGCGGTCGGCCAGCGTCGATTTGCCATGATCGATATGGGCGACGATGGCAAAGTTGCGGATGTTGGAAATGGGGACGCTCGTCATGGGCGCGGGATAGCATTCACCCACCTATGCGGCAACCATATTGCTGTATTTTCAGGGGCTTTCTTCACGCCAAGCTGATTCGCATCCAATTCCAAACCGATTTCACTCGCGCGCAAAACGCGCTAGGCACGGGCCATGTCGACTGCATCAGTTTTGCCGGCGGCCGCGCAGGCGCGCCGCAGGTTCAGCCTTCGCCGGGTCGCCGCATGGTTTGCGGCGCGCGCCAGCGATCCCAAGTCCGGCCCGTGGCTCGTGATCAGCTTTGCGGTGTGGCATGCGCTGCTCTGGACCTTGATCCTGATCCGGCTCAAGGCGGCGCAGGACGTCCATATGGACGTCGCGGAGGCGTTCGCCTGGGGCCAGAAATTCCAGCTCGGCTACGGCAAGCATCCGCCGCTTGCCGGCTGGGTCGCCGGGCTCTGGTTCAAGGTCTTCCCGGTCGCCGACTGGGCGACCTATCTGTTGGCGATGACGACGCTCGGCGCCGGGCTCGTGATCTCGTGGCTGATCGCGTTGCGCGTGGTCGATCGCCGCCGCGCCTTTTTTGTCGTGGTGATGCTCGCGATCTATCCGATCTTCAATTTCAAGGGTTTCAAGTACAATCCCGACCTGCTGCAGCTTGTCACGCTGCCACTCGTGGTGCTGGCCTATCTCGATGCGTTCGAGAAGCGCAGCGTTCGCTCCGGCATCTGGCTCGGGCTCGCCGGCGCGCTGGCACTGATGACCAAATACTGGGTGCTGACCATGATCGGCGCCATCGGGCTGGCGGCGCTGCTCCATCCGGAGAGGATGAAGTTCCTGCGCTCGCCCGCGCCCTGGGTCGCGATCATCACGATGGTCGTGGCGATGATCCCACATCTCATCTGGCTGAAACAGGTGGACTTCGTGCCGCTCACCTATGCCGGCGACGTCTACGGACTATCGAGCCGCGCGCAGAGCGCAGGACTCGTGCTCGGCTATGTCGGTCACAATCTGGCGCTGCTGCTCCTGCCGATGGCGCTGGCGGCATTGGCGCTGGCGTGGCCGCCGCGCTTCATCGGACGGCTCTGGTCGCGCGGCACGAACCCGGGAGTCGATCCCGGGCAAGCGCTCAACATCTGGATCATCCAGGTCATCGTCGCGATCGGGCCGCCGCTCGGCGGTTTGGCCTTTACCATCTACATGAAGACCGATTGGGGTATCTCGCTGTTCTTCCTGGTGCCGCTGGCGCTGGTTGCGATCCCCGCGCTGCGCCTGCGCCGGATCGCGTTGTTCCGGCTCACCGTGATCTGGCTCGTGCTCTCGCTCGCGACGCTGGCTGCCGCGCCTGCGATCGCGGTGCGCGAAATGGAGGACAACCCCAACAGCGCCGCGAGCTACGGCGCGCGCTCCCAACTGGCGCGCGAACTGACCGAGACCTGGCACATGCGTTTCGGCTCACCCTGGCGGGTCGTCGCAGGCACCACGGAAGTCGGCGAGCCCATGACGTTCTACAGTCCTGACCATCCCGCGCCCTATACGCCGGGTGAAGTGTGGTCGTCCGGGCTGACCTCGCTGGGGGAGGCCAGGCGCCTCGGCTTCATCGGCATCTGCGATACCACCGATGGCCGGCTGCCGAGCTGCGAAGCCTGGATGAAGGACAACGCGGCGAATGCCGAGCAGCTGGTGATGACCACGCAGCGCTTCTTCCATGGCCATCCCGGCCCGGCGATCAACTGGAAGGTCTACATCGTGCCGCCGGCGCAGTAGCTTGGCCGCCTCGCACCGCAAGTGGGGAGGGAGTGCGCCGGACGGTCGCGCCAAATCTTCGCACCCCAAGTTTTCGCGTGCCAAGTCTTCGCGTGCCAAGTCTTCGCGTGCCAAGTCTTCGTATGCCAAGTCTTCGTATGCCAAGTCTTCGCATGCCAAGCCTCCGTTGGCCTACATGTTCTCTTCGCTGAACTTGCTCTCGACCAGCTCGGTGATCGCCGCGACCGCGGCCTCGGCGTCGGGACCGATCGCGGAGACCACGATCGTGGTGCCCGGTCCGGCCGCCAGCATCATCAGTCCCATGATGGAGGTGCCGCCGACCGTCTCGCTGCCGCGTGTCACCCAGACCTCGGCACTGAAGCGCTCGACCGTCTGGACGAATTTCGCGGACGCGCGCGCGTGCAGGCCGCGCTTGTTGATGATGAGGAGTTCCCGGGAAACCGCTCCCTCGGGCACGCGCGGGCCGGGGATGTTCTCTGCCGACGACTGGTCGTCGTCGATCATTTGCCGGCCAGCACGCGGCTGGCAATTGTGACGTATTTGCGGCCGGCTTCCTGAGCCATCGCGATCGCGTCGGGGAGCGACCGCTCCTCGCGAACCTTGGCCAGCTTGACCAGCATTGGCAGGTTGATCCCCGCCAAAACTTCTACTTTCGGCCGGCTCATGCAGGAAATGGCCAAGTTCGAGGGTGTCCCGCCGAACATGTCGGTGAGAATGGCAACGCCGTCGCCGGAATCGACGCGATTGACCGCCTCGATGATGTCGCTTCGACACAGATCGGCGTCATCCTCGGCCCCGATCGTGACCGCTTCGATTTGCTTTTGAGGACCCATGACGTGTTCCAGCGCCGCCCTGAACTCGTCGGCGAGGCGCCCATGGGTCACCAGTACTAGACCAATCATCGGAAACTCCTCGCGGGTGCTTCTTAGGTGCACCGCACGAACGCGCCACTTTGACCAATCGGTGCCCCCGCGCAAGAGGGCACTTTCGCGATTCTCCCGGAGTATGCGGGTAGGGAGGGGAGCAGCGCCAGTCTAATCCGTGGCGATTGTGAGGCTGATATGGTTACGATTCCCCTCCAGACAATCCTCTCACTCCTTAAGTGAATGTAAACCGGGGGTTGTCGTCAATGCCGCGACAACCATCGACAGGGCCGCAAAACCCGGTCCCACGGGGATTCGTGGTATTGAAACACCGTACACCCGTGCTTGCAGCGCTGCAGGCGGCGGCAGCCGCTCGGCGTCCGCCGCCGCCAAATCGACCAAAAGTCCGACCCGCGCCTGCTCGACGAAGGCACAGCGCCGGATGCCGAGCCCTCGAATCTCCATCAAGCCGGCCAATTCCCGGACCGAACGGACCACTAATTCTCCGGCGACTGTGTCGAGCAGGACACGGTCATCGCCCACCAGGGTCGTTTCAGGAATTTGTCCGGCCCGCCCCGCCAGGATCAGGTCGAAGGCGAGGCGCGATTTTCCCGCGCCAGACGGCCCGCGGATCAGCACCGCGCGGTCGCCGACCCGGACCGCGGAGGCATGCACGCTCGCGCCGGCGGCCTCGGTCATAGTGCCGGAAGTCGCACCACGAAGCGGGCGCCGGCCACGGTCGGCTCACCGTCCTCGCCGGCCGGTCCGGGCCTGTTCTCGGCCCAGATCCGTCCGCCATGAGCGTCGATGATCTGCTTCGAGATCGACAGCCCAAGCCCTGAGTTCTGGCCAAACCCCTGGTGCGGCCGATCGGTATAGAAGCGCTCGAAAATGCGCTCCAGTGCGTCCGAGCGAATCCCCGGCCCGTCGTCATCGACCACGATTTCGATTTGCGAGCGCAGGCGGCGGCAGATGATGCGTACCTGGGCGCCGGCTTCCGAAAAGGACTGCGCGTTTGACAGCAGGTTGGAGATCACCTGGCCGACGCGCGAATCGTGGCCGGGGACTGAGAAGGTGTCGGCGGGGTTGCGGCCCTCGAAGCGGACCTCGACGGCGACGTCGTGGCCGACCTTGGTTTCGTTGGCAACCGAGGTCAGCGTCGTCAGGAGGCGGCGAATATCGACCGGCGCCATGTCCTGTCGCTGCAATTCGGCGTCGAGCCGGCTCGCATCCGAGATGTCGGAAATCAGACGGTCCAGCCGCTTGACGTCGTGCTCGATGACCGCGAGCAACCGCGCGCGGCTGGTGTCGCTGCGCGCCAGCGGCAGCGTTTCCACCGCCGAGCGCAGCGAGGTGAGCGGGTTCTTCAATTCATGAGCGACGTCGGCGGCGAACATCTCGATCGCCTCGATCCGGTTGTAGAGCGCGTCGGTCATGTCCCGCAGCGCGCCTGAGAGATGCCCGATCTCGTCGCGGCGGCGGGTGAAGTCCGGAATCTCGACGCGGGTCTTGATGCGGCGGCGGACGCGCTCGGCGCTGTCGGCGAGCCGACGCACGGGACCCGCGATCGTGCTCGCCAACAACAGCGACAGCACGATCATGACGATCGTCGCGACGCCGCCGACCTTCAGGATCGCCAGCCGCTCGGCGCTCACCATCTGGTCGATGTCGTCGCCCTGGGTCGACAGCATCAGTGCGCCATGGATGTTGCGCGACCGCAGCACCGGCACGGCGACCGACACGATCACCTCGCCGCGGGCGTTGACGCGCACCATGCTGCGCTTCAAGCCCTTCAGGGCGTCGGCGACTTCCTCATAGCCGTTGCCGTTCTCCGGCTCCTGATAGAGTGGCAGGTCGCCGCGGTTGAGCCAGGTCCGGATCGCAATCATCGCCCGTTCGGGCAGGCCGGGCTTGTCCGAGGGCGGCGGCAGGTCGAAGCGCAGCACGTTTTCCAGGCTGCGGCTGTCGAGGATCAGTCCACCGTTCGGATCGTAGATCCGCGCGCGGGTCTTGGTTGGGGATATCAGGGTCCGCAGCACCGGTGCGACGCGTTCCGGATTGATCGGGAAATCAAGCGGCGAATAGTCGTCGCCGCCCGTGTAGGTTTCGCCTGGTTTCAGGTCGAGCAGCCGATCGGGATCGATGGTGATGGTATTGGTCTGCACCGTCGCGGATGCGGCGATCGCGCCCGCGATGATCTCGGCCTGCACCAGCAGGCTCTGGGCGCGGGCATCGATCAGGCCGGCGCGAAACTGCGACAGATAGAGAATGCTCGCCACCAGCGCGAGCAGGCCCGCGATGTTCAGCGAGACGATGCGGCGGGTCAGACTGGAGAAGCTGAGCGTGAACAGGAACTGGCCGGCGCGGCGCAGCCAGCCGAGCGGCCGCCGCCACGCCCTGACCGGCAGGCTGTCGACGGCAGCACCGTCCTGCACCAGGGACGCGGGGTCGTCCTCGGCTTTCAGTCCTGGACCGGGCTGCGTTCGATCAAGCAAAGGCCAACACTTGTCTGGATCGAGTTAAGTCAGGATCGCGTTAAGCTTTGGATCAAGTCATCGCCGCCCGCATCCTACCCCAGGGCGCAGGCGGCGTCAGCACGCGTTACGCGCGCCGATCAGGCTTCCTTGAAGCGGTAGCCCACGCCGTAGAGCGTTTCGATCATCTCGAACTCGTCGTCGACGACCTTGAACTTCTTGCGCAGCCGCTTGATGTGGCTGTCGATGGTGCGGTCGTCGACATAGACCTGATCGTCATAGGCCGCGTCCATCAGCGCGTTGCGACTCTTCACCACGCCGGGGCGGGTGGCGAGCGCCTGCAGGATCAGAAACTCGGTGACCGTCAGCGTCACCGGCTCATTCTTCCAGGTGCAGGTGTGGCGCTCCGGATCCATCCGCAGCAGGCCGCGATCGAGCGCTTTCGCGTCGGTCTCTTTCGGCACAGCGGTTGGATCCTTCGGCTGCGAGCGGCGCAGCACGGCCTTGACGCGTTCGACCAGCAGCCGCTGCGAGAACGGCTTGCGGATGAAATCGTCGGCGCCCATTTTGAGACCGAACAATTCGTCGATCTCTTCGTCCTTGGAGGTCAGGAAGATCACCGGCAAGTCGGATTTCTGCCTGAGCCGTCGTAACGTCTCCATGCCATCCATCCGCGGCATCTTGATGTCGAGGATGGCCAGATCGGGCTGGCTCGAGCGGAAGCCGTCGAGCGCGGAAGCGCCGTCGGTGTAGGTCATGATGCGATAGCCCTCGGCTTCCAGCGCGATCGAAACGGAAGTGAGGATGTTGCGGTCGTCGTCGACCAAAGCGATTGTGGGCATGAGCTCGCTTTCAGTTAGCTGCTGAATCGGCGGGCAATGAGTGATGCGCCGCATAATTGGGCTTCGGAAGCGGTCAGCGAGCAATGCAAGCTGGGCTGAAGTGTGACCGAATTCCGTAAAACGCTTCGCACCTGCGACGCGCCATGGCCCCGTGTGAGGTTGTTTACCCGAGAAAAGGTCTTCATTGCAATAGGATGACGAGGAAAAACCCGATGCAGATTACCGCTGATTTTAACCCCAACGCGCTCGCGAAATCGTTGCTCCGGCGCAGCCGGCAGGGCGCCCTGGCAACATTGATGGCCGGCCGCGGCGATCCTTATTGCTCCCTTGTCAATGTCGCGAGTCATCCCGACGGCTCGCCGATCCTGCTGATTTCACGTCTTGCGGTCCACACGAAGAACCTGCTCGCCGACGCCAGAGTCTCGCTGATGCTGGACGAGCGCAGCGCGGGCGATCCTCTGGAAGGGGCGCGAATCATGCTGTCCGGCCGCGCCGAGCAAGCCATGTCGGACGATCTGGCGCTGCTGCGCCGGCGCTACCTCAACGTCCATCCCTCCGCGGAGGCCTTCGTGGATTTCGCGGATTTCTCGTTTTTCCGGATCAGGCCGGCCGGCACGCATCTGGTGGCCGGCTTCGGGCGAATCGTCGACCTCGAGCCGGAGCAATTTCTGACCGTCACTGGCGATGCCAAGGCGCTGCTCGACGCCGAAGCGGGCGCGGTCGAGCACATGAATACCGATCATCGCGACGCCATGAATCTGTATGCGACGCGTCTGTTGTCCGCTGGGTCCGCCGACTGGCGCTGCACCGGCTGCGATCCCGACGGTATCGACATGCAGGCCGGCGACGCGGTGCTGCGGCTGGATTTTCCCGAGCGGGTGACCTCGGCCGAGGAATTGCGGAAGATGCTGGCCAGGCTGGCGGAGACCGCGCGCGCCACACCGTAGTCTTCTGAGAATGATCCGCAAACGCGCTTTCGCGTTTGCCGCGACAGATCAATGCTTGCTTCGACGGACCGAACGGGCCGCCCGCGCCGCTCTGCACAAGCGCTTTTGCGCCGATGGAGTCTGCGGTCGGCCTCGATTCCGAGGCGATCGCTCCTCGCGCTGAACACTCTCGGCGATTTCGCCCTTCGGTCTCCCTGAAGGCGGAGCCGGATCGGCCGCGCCGAAACGCTGTGTTTCTCGATGGCACGCTGCCCGCGTACAATTGTTGTGCCGCGCTGCGGCCACTCCCCTCGATCGGCGAGGGCGCACCGATTGTGCGTCGCAGCATGGGCCGCTGGATTGACGCGACGACCGATTGCGCATCGGGCGGCCGCCAAACCGCAACAGCGACACCTGCAATGCAGCAATCGATCGCGCTGCAGGACGCCGCATTCCCTCGCGATAACCAACCCTTCGGGATCGGCTTGGCAAGCCACGCGTTCATCACTATTAGCTCGCTTGGGCCTTGCCGGAGAGGCTATATAGCCATCGCCGCGACAAAGGCAGGCGCCTTTAGCGGCGGTGAGGCGTGTTTTTCGAGGAGGTCTTTGGTGCAAGAGACGGGCGTGCATAACGGGGCATTTGGTGCCGACAAATTCGGCTTCAAAAAACTTAAGGGCGTGAACTGGAATTTTGGCGCGCCGCAGCTGTACGAACATTCGCTGCGTGCAGGCGAAGCCGTGCTCTCCGCCGATGGCGCGCTGTGTGCCGATACCGGCGAGTTCACCGGGCGCAGCCCGAAGGACAAGTTCACCGTCCGCGACGCTTTGACCGACCAGTCGATGTGGTGGGCCGGCAATCAGTCGATCACCTCGGAACAGTTCGAGACGCTCTACCAGGACTTCCTGAAGGCTGCCGAGGGCATGACGCTGTTCGCCCAGGATCTCCATGGCGGTGCCGATCCCACGTTCCGGATCAAGACCCGGGTCTTCACCGAGCTCGCCTGGCATTCGCTGTTCATCCGGACGCTGCTCATTCGCCCCGAAGCGTCCGAGCTGCAGGACTTCGTGCCGGAACTGACCATCGTCGATCTGCCGAGCTTCCGCGCCGATCCCAAACGCCACGGCGTGCGTTCGGAGAATGTCGTCGCCATCGATTTCGCCCGCAAGATCGTCCTGATCGGCGGGTCTTATTATGCCGGCGAGATGAAGAAGAGCGTATTCACCACGCTGAACTATTATCTGCCCGAGAAGGGCGTGATGCCGATGCACTGCTCGGCCAATGTCGGGCCTGCCGGCGATACCGCGGTCTTCTTCGGTCTGTCCGGCACCGGCAAGACCACGCTGTCGGCCGATCCGAAGCGCACGCTGATCGGTGACGACGAGCACGGTTGGGGCAGCGAAGGCATCTTCAATTTCGAAGGCGGCTGCTACGCCAAGTGCATCAAGCTGTCGAAGGAGGCCGAGCCCGAGATCTTCGCGGCAAGCAAGCGCTTTGGCGCGGTGCTGGAAAACGTGGTGCTCGATCCGCACACCCGCGAGCCCGATTTCGACGACGGCTCGAAGACCGAGAACACCCGCTCCGCCTATCCGCTCGACTTCATTCCGAACGCCTCCCGCAGCGGGCGTGCGCCGCATCCGAAGAATGTGGTGATGCTGGCGGCGGACGCCTTCGGCGTGATGCCGCCGAT
>NZ_JBAURI010000444.1:0-5085 GCF_049581145.1 Bradyrhizobium sp. | reverse complement strand
AGCCAGTTCTGGTACCCATCGACGTTGTTGCTATGCAGAGTGTAGAGCAGCACTCCGAGATTCATGTCAGGTGAGAAGCCGTAAGCGCATTCGTTGTTGAATTTCAGTTTTTGAGCTGCTTCCTGGGCCGAAGCATCACCGAGGTTAGCCCTGTCTATTCCGAAAGGCTCGGTTTTATTTCCGCATCGATTGAACCAAACCCATCGCCGATGTGGTGATCGAAACCATCGACCGCTTTTGGGGTCTTGCGCGTCGACTACGGCTTGGCACCCCGTCTCATCGCCGCTAGCACACAACAATCCATTGTAACTCGTTTGATCGCCGTCATCGCAAACGTCGTCGGAGTCGTATGGATCAACATTTTTCGTGTATGCAGGGCACTGTCGAGTAGGCGGGATTTTCGAAATGGCATCGTCGCTGAGATGGGCGTCAACCTCACATTTGTTCCCTTTGGAAGGGAAGTCTGCATAGGCACCATTCTTCTTTTTACATAAATCCCCCCTCCAGCCATTAATGACGCTATCTGGAATGGGGTCTCCGGGTTCGTTCAGAGGCCAGCTTGGCAACAATGACTGCAGAGTATCAAAAAATTCGTTAGCATACGAAGGTGTGGCTGGCGAGGAGACGAGGAGGGCGGCCACGGACAAGACAATCAATTCTTTCCGCATTGGGATACCCGCAAATTTAGAGGTCTCAACCCTTACGTGCGCAGACTAAGCTGGCCCCCGATCGAATGACAACTTCTTTCTTTAGGAAAATGATCTCGGTCCGAATGAGCGCACAGGCCTAAGATACCGTTTTCGCCAACACGTCTATCCATTTGGGGCGCCGAGCGTCAAGTGCGGTCGGTTATCTTCGCCAAGCAGTATCAGGAGCTGTTGCCTGAAATCCAAAAGATCACAAAGCCGAGGTAACCGCGGCCCAGGCGTTCTCGCGAATAATCGTTTCAAGCCGGGAAAGTTCTCGGATGCTGCGCTAATAGAGCCGCTCGGAGGTAAGTGGCAGATCGCGTCGGCTTGGCCACGGATTTCAGACGGTATGCGAACCTACCGGTTCCGGTGAGGCATAGCAGTTTTAGTCACTCTGGCCGCGTTGATCAGTCGATTGACTCCGATAGGTGGCGGAATCGCCAGCATAGCGAGCAATCCAAATTTTTCTGTGAATTCAATATCGCGAAATTTCACCGGCATTGGATTATTCGAGCAGAGCGGAACTGGGCACCTCCAACCTATCGACAAAGTACTCATCCGAAGGCGTGAGCAAATCCTGTGCTGGGTCGAACGCTCGCACATCATCGCTCCAGCGGACCAACCGCGTAGGGTCGGGAGGAAGTGTCACGGCGCGACTGTCGAGCGCTGCGGCATTACTCTCGCGGACTTTCGGGAAGCTTTTTCTCGGAAGAGCGACCAGCGCCGTCAGCAAAGCGGGCTTGTGATAGGCAAGACTTCCGCTCGGACGTTGGCGCAAGGCCATTATCTCCAGATAGTCCATCATTTCAGGAATATTCTCCCGCGTTGCAGAGGCGGGCGGCGACGTCGTAAACAGCGTTGGCGGCTCGAGCTTTCGCCGATCGCATTCGGCGATGAAGTCCCTGTCGTGCCATGTCACCGACCATGGCGTACGATCGGAGTTGTCGGCCGCTGCCGTTAGGCACCAACTGACCAGAGCGAGTAATTGTTCGAACTCTTCCTCGTAGAGCGCGTCCAGCTGCGGCTTGGCCCAGGCGATATCTTCAGCGGTGACCGGGAAAGAGACGCGGTGATGGCTCGCCGCCCGGGAACGCTTCCGGTTGAGCCCCCCGTCGATCATGCGCACCGATGCATCGTCGAAAAACTGCGGCGCCACGGGCTGCCACGAAAAGAATCCGTGCTGCCGCCAGGCCCTGCGGGCGAAGGAAGGGGGCAGGAAGACATTATATGCCTCATGGGGTCGGCTGGCTGGCCCGAACGGCCTAATAAAGACCGAGACCAAGTCGCCGGGCACAGCCTCGGCGACCGCGAAAACCATCGCGACGAGTGGATCCCAGGTCCAGTCCACAAAGTCGGTGGCCAATCCGTAATGCTGGGCGATGCCGGTCGCCGTCTCCCGCTCCACGCCGAGTTGGTCAAACTGTTCATCTGCGTAGCGGAAACTCGAATTGTGCCAGGCGCTGATCGCTGTCGAGAACCATCCGCGCGCGCGCAGGTGAAGCTTCTGCACATCCTCTGATTTTCTGAACAGGGTCGGGATGATCGTGTCGTATTTTGCCTGTTGGCCGCGAAAACCCAGTAGCCGGTTGAGCCCGAACAATTGCGGCAATTCGCCTCAGCGGAACGTCCACACAGCTCTGGACCGAGCGCGTTGGCATGCGCGCCCCTGAGCAGCCATGCCGCTGCCTCCGGAGCCGATCCGGCGCGGAAGTGGAAGTCATCTTCGCTGATCTCGACATTGGCATCGCGGATCATGCCGGGCAGATCGGCGCGATTGGCTGACGGCTCGATCAGGGGACCGGTCCGGCGAATCGCTGCAATGTCCGCCATCCACGTCAAGCAGTGTTCCTATTCTTGGAAAGGTCGATCTGAAGCTTCTCGTGATAATGCATTGCGCCGCGTTTGCTAATTGGAATCGTTTGGTGACGGTACTTTGCGGCCGGAGATCGAACACGGCCCCGGCCGCTTCGAAGTGCTACAATCGACCGAATGATGCCGATAGCTGGCGAAACCACAAAAATATTTTTGCAGTGATTTTCCCTTCAAAATCAAAAGCGTAACTTTTCGGCGGACCCATCGTCGGAATATGTTCGGCCACGGAAAAAATTTCAAAGGAATTTCAATGTGCTATGCGTGATTTGAACAATCGAGTGGGAGTGAGGGGGGCGCCCCTTGTTCATAGAAACGGGACCCGCCAAGTTCGATGAATTCGTCGCTATTTCAGCCCGTTGCCCGGCCGTTTCGGAGTGGCTGCGGGCGAAGATTTCCGTGGAGCAAGAACATGACCCATGCTACGACCATTTGGTATGGGAGTACGGTCGCACAATCTGAGAATTAAGCGTCGGGGGTAGTGAGTGGGCAGTGTGTTCGATTTGCCGGCGCTGGTCCGGCTTTCCGCTTTCGCCGCAATGATATTGATGCTTCTAGGCGGAACAGCATCCGCCTTCGACTATTCCCGTTATCAACCCGAGGACCTCGATGTCCTGATCGACCGAGATCCTCCAGCCGGAAACGGCGTCGACGTTTATCCGGTTCGAAACATTCGTCTCGAGGTCACGCTGGCCGCGCAGGCCGCGCCATGCAGTCTATCCCTGCCCGACGTCCCGAAATCCGTACCGGGCACGAAAATCGATTTCCTAAAATGGGCGATGCGTACTTCAGGTATTCCGAAGGAATGGATCGATCGCGTCGCGATCACAAGTTGCGTCCAGGTCAAGTCCGCGAAGGGCAAGCCACTGCCGATGTTCATCCAGGACGCCCTCAGCGACAGCCTCGCGAAAGAAGTGGCACCGGGCGGGAAGGTGACGCTCTATGCCATGCTGGTCTTCTTCGACCAGCGCGGGCCGGGCATTGTCATCAACGAGTTCATGCGCCCGCAAACCCAGACCGCGCAGACCGGCCGGGACGGCACGACGGATTGCGGGTGCGGCAGGGATTTTCATTCCGGCCTCGATTTCAGCGCGCCGGAGGGCACCTCGGTGCCCGTTATGGCCGATGGGGTCGTGGTCAAGGTGGAGCAGGACGAAGCGGCTAATGTCGATGTCCCATCTGCCGGCACATGCGGGCGCTATGTCGTTGTCAAGCATAGCTATCCAAATGGCCGCTCGGCCTACACGCGCTATGCCGAACTCGGCCGGCTCATCGGCAATGACGGCAAGCCGATCACGATCGGCCAGCAGGTGAAGGCAAAGGACAAGATCGGGGAAGTCGGCAGCCAAAGCCGCTTCCATTTCGAAGTTCGTCCGGTCGAGGGGGCTACTGCTGATCAAACGCCGAAATGGACGCAGCTTTATGCCGCTGTCCCCGGCATGGAGTGGTCGAGATATGCTCCGGTCGATCCGCAGAAGTTCGACGATGAAGTCTACGGTGGCAAAAAGGCCGCAGCAACAGCAGAAAAGAACTGAACGCGGCGGCAGCCATCTTTGGCTGGTGACTGGTTCTCGTCCAGCCAAGCCTCGATTTTGGCGAGATCCCATATCACGCATCGAGGCGTGAGTTAGAAGTGGCGCGGACATTCACCGCGCTGTTCCATCCGTAGATTATAGTGTCAGCGAGCGCCACTATCTGATGCAGCCAACGCGCTCTGATCGCCCGTGTCGCAAGTGTAGCGCGGATCAGAGATATCTGTAGGGCGGGTCAGCGAAGCGTACCCAGCGCTTTGCTTACGTCATCGCTCGTCGCGTTTTGCTGAGCGGCGTGGTGGGTTAGCTTCACTAACCCATCTACGGGTCCTGTGGCCCCTGAAGTCATGAAATCGGGATATTGCAGTACACTTAACATCTCACAACTTGCTGGCTCGCGGCAGTTCAAACTCCTACGGAAAGCTCGCCTGATAGCTGGTCGCCATCAACGACACATGTGCCTCAAGCGGGGGGCGCAATTCGAAGGCTCGCGGGTCCCGGGCGAAATTCCACAATCGCGCCAGCCGCCAGTCGTCGCGATTCGTCTCGGCAACCGCCAACTCGTTGCGTGTGATGTGAAACGGTGTCCGTTCCCATCCGTTCGTCGTCTTGACCTCGATGAGCCGAACTCGACCGTCAGGTTCGAAACTCTTGATGTCGTATCCTGCGCCGTCCCCGTCGACATCCGACACCCATTGTATTCGATGAGCGAGGTCGGTTCGGCCGGCGGAAAGAAGCGTCGCGCGCTCATGAGCGAGAACCCGCTCCTCACCATCGCGACCGAGCGCCCGGTTCCGTGCGTCTCGCGCGGCGACATCGTATTTCCGGGCAATAGCGATCATCTGCTCAAGTTCTTCAGGCGGAGGCGCGTTGCTGTACGTCGGTGGCGGTCCGATCCACAGCAGCGAGTTCTCCTGAAACGCCGATCCCGCTACGATCGTAGCCGTTCGCGTGGCTCGTGCGAGCCAATCCGGGTGGCGGTCCAGCCAGTGAAC
>NZ_JBAURI010000443.1:0-6036 GCF_049581145.1 Bradyrhizobium sp. | reverse complement strand
TCGTCCCGGTTGCGGCCCATGATCCGTCATGCCGGGCTTGACCCGGCCCGCCACGACTTGATCTAAGGCGGCAAGACGTGGATGGCCGGATTCTGGTGTGAAGATGCGCTTCGCGCTTTTGCCCGGTGGATGACACAGGAATTTTTGTCATGCACGACATCAAATCGATACGCGACAACCCGAAAGCCTTTGACGCCGCGTTGGCACGCCGCGGGCTGCGGCCATTGTCCGCCTCGCTGCTTGCGATTGACGAAAAACGCCGGGCGGCGATTCTGGCGTCCGAACAGGCCCAGGCGCGTCGCAACGCAGCGTCGAAGGAAATCGGCGAAGCCAAGAAGGCGAAGGACGACGCGCGCGCGACGGCCTTGATGGACGAGGTCGCCAAACTCAAGACCACGATGCCGGAGCTCGAGGCGGCGGCGAAGGCAGCCGATGAAGAATTGGCCAGAGAGCTCGCTGCGATTCCGAATCTGCCGCTCGACGAGGTGCCTGACGGCGCAGACGAGCACGGCAACGTGCAGCGCCACGTGTTCGGCAACCGCCGCAACTACGCCTTCACGCCGAAGCCGCATGACGATCTCGGCGGCGCGCTCGGCTGGATGGATTTCGAAACCGCGGCAAAACTATCCGGGGCGCGTTTTGTCGTCTTGAAGAAAGGCCTCGCGCGGCTGGAGCGCGCCATCGGCCAGTTCATGCTGGATCTGCATACCAACGAGCACGGCTATGCCGAGATCAATCCGCCCCTCTTGGTGCGCAACGAAGTGATGTTCGGCACCGGCCAGTTGCCGAAATTCGAGGACGATCAGTTCTGGGCCATCAAGGGCGAACTGCTCGCGGAGCCCGACGGCAGATTGAAGACCGAGCGTCTCGGCCTCATTCCAACCGCCGAAGTGTCGCTGACCAACATGGTCCGAGAATCCATCGTCGACGAAAAAGAATTGCCGATGCGGCTGACCGCGTTGACGCCGTGTTTTCGCGCGGAGGCCGGCGCCGCCGGGCGCGACACCCGCGGCATGATCCGGCAACACCAATTCACGAAGGTCGAGCTGGTCTCGATCACGACGCCGGAGACCAGCAACGACGAACATGAGCGGATGCTGGCGTGTGCCGAGGAGGTGCTGCGGCAACTCGATCTGCATTACCGCGTCATGACCTTGTGCAGCGGCGACATGGGTTTTTCGGCGCAGAAGACCTATGACATCGAAGTGTGGATGCCTGGCCAGGGCGACGGCGGCGCGTTCCGGGAGATTTCGAGCTGCTCGGTGTGCGGCGATTTCCAGGCCCGTCGCATGGACGCACGCTACCGCGCAAGCGATGGCAAGCCGCGCTTCGTGCATACGCTGAACGGATCCGGCACCGCGGTCGGCCGCGCTCTGATCGCCGTAATGGAGACCTATCAGCAGGGCGACGGTTCGATTGCGGTCCCCGACGTGTTGCGGCCCTATATGGGTGGGCTGAAGGTCGTCGGGCGCGATAAATAGCCGCGTTCGCTGGCCCGTCCCGAGGTTTTTTGCCCGTTCCATGTTGCGAACGCGGAACGGGCCGCTATCCTCGTTTGCTGCCGGCAGCGAGAGCGAGTCGATGGCGCTGGATCGGAACATCTATTGGGTTGGCAGACAATGGGCCGTGACCGGGATCGGCCTGCAGGCGATCGATCAGCGCCTGAAAGGTGCCTTCGACATCGAGATTGATCGTTTGTGGGACGACGACCTGCGCCAACGGATCGGCGCGCATGCATGGATCAATATGGACGATTTTGACAAGGCTCTGGCCGTCGCGCAAGCGCGTTTTCCCGAACCACAGCGAAAGCCGCTGCCGCTGATCGAAAGCGTTCTGGAGTTGATCCAGCAGCCGACGCCGGTCGACGAGACGCCGCCGTCCGAGCCAGCGTTGGACATGACGACAAGGCTCAGTGAAGTTTTTGCAATTGAGCAACCGAAGCAACCGGCGCTTCCGCCGCTGGCTTGGCGAATCGAGCGCGCCTCCGCGAGATTCATGCCGCAGTGGCGTGTGCGGCGCTGACGGCAATCGTATAGCGCTGTCGTCAATTCGGCGCCGCCATCATGCCGCCGGCCGGGACCCGATACATCCGATAATATTGCCGGAAGCTCGCCGCGGCGTTGCCGTGGCTGCCGCGACTTCGCCGGTGCGCGGCGGCGATGCAGCCCGAACGGCTGTGGATCATGCCGTGTCCGCAAGGGCCATGACGTTCGGCGTCCTCCTGGCCGGTTTCCTCCTCGCCGGTTTTCTCCCCGCTTTTCGTGGGCAAGGCGGATTTGCTCGCGGCCTCGGGCTCGACCGTCGCGGCCGATGTGCCGACGCATTTGCCGTCTCTTGGAAGCGTCGCAACCGGGCAGCGCGTCGGCACGCATTTGCGCTGGTATATTCCAGCAGATAAGTCTCGCCGGACATCACGACCTGTCCGTTGCAAAGGCAGCGCCCGCTTACGGTCAGTTCGCCGCCGAGGCAGTTTTCGGCGTTGGTCTTGACGCAGGTGCCGCCGCCCGGATTGCCTGTGGCCGGAATCAGGTTGAAGCCGGCGGGGCAGCCGCAGTTGCCGTTGGTCACGGCGCCGCCGTTGCAGACGATGGTCTCATCGGGCCTGCGGGCAGGAACGATGCTGTCGGCGACGCAGCGTCCGCTCGTGACATCCGGATGGGTATTGCCAGGACACGGACACCGGGCGGAAAGATTCCTGGTGTCGTCGATGCATGGGTTGGTCGGTAATTCGGAAAGGCCAGGTGCCAGCACCGCTGGCGGGGGAGACGGCGATGGCTTGGCGACGCAGCGGCCGTCGCTCAACTGCTGCCAGGGAAAACATTGGCTTGCAGAGCTCAAATCCTGGTCTGATTGAGCAACTGCGGGCAATGAAGCGAAAAAAACCAGACAAAAAATCGCGGCAGCGGCCAAAAAGGGGGTCATGTGCAAAACCCTGTCGCATGGCAGATTATGGCGCAATGGTCACCGCTTCGCAAGGCGGCCAAGGGGACGGTCTGGAGCGCGCCAGGTGCGCCAGCGATTGGCCGGCAAGACCGGCTGTTTTGAGCGGCATTCGGCCCGGTTTGCCTCGAGCCGGAGCAGCGGATAAGACGGCGCAGTGAGACAGGCTGAATCGGTCGAAAGGGCTTCTGGCGGCATGCGCATCCTCTGCACCAATGACGACGGCATCCACGCGCCGGGCCTGAAAGTGGTCGAGGAGATCGCGCGTGCCTTGTCGGATGACGTCTGGATCGTGGCGCCCGAGCTTGACCAGTCCGGCGTCTCGCATTCGCTATCCTTGAATGATCCGTTGCGATTGCGCGAGGTCGGGCCGCGCCACTTCGCGGTGCGGGGCACGCCGACCGACTGCGTCATCATGGGAGCCCGGCACATCCTGGCGCCGACGATGCCCGATATCGTGCTGTCGGGCGTCAACAAGGGGCGCAACGTTGCCGAGGATGTCGTCTATTCCGGCACCATCGCGGGCGCCCTTGAAGGCACTATTCTCGGTCTGCCGTCGTTCGCGCTGTCACAGGAGTTCAGCATGGAGACGCGCGAGAAGCCGTTGTGGGAAACTGCGCTGAAGTTCGGTCCCGTTATCGTCCGCAAGGTGATCGATGCCGGCATCCCCAGGGACACCGTGATCAATGTGAACTTCCCGGCCTGCGCGCCGGAAGAGGTGGCGGGTATTCGCGTGACACGGCAGGGCAAGCGCAATCTCGGATTTCTCAAGGTCGACCAGCGCCGCGACGGTCGCGGCAATCCCTATTTCTGGATCGGTTTCGAGCGCGCGGCCGTGCTGGATACGCCGGCGGAAGGCACCGACCTCGCCGCGCTCGCGGCGCGCAGCATTTCGGTGACGCCGCTGCGGCTCGACCGCACCGACGAGGCGTTTTCGGCGGCGCTGACGGAAACGCTGAAATGATGCGAAGGATCGTCTTCCGACGTGGATGATGGGGGCGGATTTCGACTACGCCGCCGCGTTGCGCATCGCGGTGTCGATCATTTTGCCCAACGTCTCGAGCTGGAACGGCTTCTGCAGCGCGGGCCGGTCGCGATATTCCTCAGGCAGGCCGGACGAGCCGTAGCCGGTTGCGAAAATGAACGGGCGGTTGCGCGCCTTGATCAGGTCGGCAACAGGCGAAATCACCTTGCCGTTGACGTTGACGTCCAGGATGGCGAGATCGAAATAGGCGGTTTGCGCAAGCCGGATGGCTTCGTTGATTTCGCCGGCTTCGGCGGACACCGTGTAGCCGAGCTCCTCCAGCATGTCGGTGACCATCATCCTGATCATCACCTCGTCTTCGACGAGGAAGACAGAACCGCGCGGCGGCCGCGTCGCAGTCATCAGATGTGTCCTTGCCCCAACCCGCCCCAAACGTTGGCAGATATCGCTTTCAAGCGCAACGCAAGCATAGCCGACTGATCCAAAGATCGCTACGGCGCCGCCGCCCCGCAGATTGATCACATCCGGATTAAACGCCAAGCTGCCCTTTCTTGTTCCATGGCGGGAACGCCGATTCGGGGGCAAAATGCCCCAACGAGACCGGCGTACACGGTATGAATCCGGCCCGACCGGTCTCAAGTAGACTGCTGCCCTTAGAGTTCTCTCAAAGCGCGCCCAGCGAGACCGAGATGCCCGCCAAGAACGGCCCCCCGGAAAAGATGCTGTTTCAGCTGGCCCTGCGGCGCCGCGGGATCAGCGACCAGGCCGTGCTGCGGGCGATGGAGGAGGTGCCCCGCGAGGCCTTTGTCGCCAATGCCGATCGGGCTGACGCCTACCGCGACAGTGCACTCGGCATCGCCTGCGGGCAAACCATCAGCCAGCCCTTCGTGGTGGCCTATATGACCGAGCAGCTCCATCTGCAGAAGTCGCATCGTGTGCTGGAGATCGGTACGGGATCCGGCTATCAGGCGGCCATCCTGTCGCATCTTGCCGGCCAGGTGCTGACGGTCGAGCGCTTTCGGACCCTGGCCGACGCCGCGCGCAGCCGGCTGGAGACGCTTGGTTGCGACAACGTCGAGGTGATGCTTGGGGACGGCCTCAATTTGCCGGCCAATCTCGGCGAGTTCGACCGCATCCTCGTCACCGCCGCCATGGTGCAGATCCCGGACAGCCTCACCGAGCGACTGGGGCCGGATGGTATCCTGATCGCGCCGATCGGGCCTCATCACGGCGTCCAGACGCTGGTCCGCATCACCCGCAAGGGCAGCGGCCTGGAGCGCAAGGAGCTCGTCGACGTGCGCTTCGTGCCGGCCCTGCCAGGGATCGCAAGAGAGCTGTGACGGAGCTGTGAAAGTCCGGACGGGTCGTGCGGGGCGGCATCTTATTCCAAGGGTTAAGCGGTTATTTACTGGGGGTGTGTTTACTCAAAACGGTACTTTGTTGCGTACGAGTGAGTAACCATGTCCCGTATTGCCGAGTTGCGTTGTGCGCGCCGCTTACCCCAGGTCGCGGTACTGGCGCTGGTGTCTTTCTCGTTTGCCGGGTGCAGCGCCGATATGTCGACGCGCGTGGCACAGGCTCAGAACTCCTTTTCCAATCCCTTTGCTGGCCAGCCGGAAGCCACGGGGGCGCTGCCCCCCCAGCCGCCGGCGCCGATCGAACGCCGCGATCTGTCGCAAAATAGCCGCCCGCAGCCCTCCTATCAGCCTCAAGCCTATCAGCCTCAAGCCTATCGGCCGTCAGGATACCAGCCTTCGGGGTATCAATCCTCGGGCGGAGCGCCCCTGGTCGCGGCACCCCAGTCCTATCCATCCGCCAGCGTTTCCGGTGGCGGGCGCGGAGTTGCGTCCTATACGCCACCGCCCCAGCCGCGCTTGGAGAGCACCGGCAGCGTGGCGCCGCGCTCGGTCGCGGCGGTGCATCCGCAAGCCGGCGCCACCATCATCGTCGGCACCAGCGACACGCTCGAGATCCTGGCCCAGCGCTATCATGTCACGCCGGCCGCGATTCTCGCCGCCAACGGCTACAAGGGACCGCGCACGCTGTCGCCGGGTCAGCAACTGATCATTCCGCGCCAGACCGCAGTGGCTGCGGCCGCGCCGGTGGTAGCC
>NZ_JBAURI010000442.1:0-6938 GCF_049581145.1 Bradyrhizobium sp. | reverse complement strand
TCCTCGAGCATCTCGAAGATGTACGCGGAAACGCCGCCGTCACGCGCAACGTGCGGCTTGCGGCTATCAAGTCGTTCTTCCGCTTCCTCGAATATCGACAGCCGGCGGCGCTCGAGCAGATCCGCCGCGTACTGGCGATCCCGTTCAAAAGGACGGATCAACGGCTCGTTCCCTATCTGCTGAAGGATGAGCTCCAAGCCGTGCTCGACGCGCCCGATCCCGCCACGCGTGACGGCATCCGCGATCGGGCGATGTTGCATCTGGCCGTCTGCGCAGGACTGCGTGTGTCCGAGCTGACAGGCTTGAAGATTGACGATATCGACCTGCCGTCGATGAGCGTCCGCGTTCTCGGCAAGGGACGGCGGGAGCGGACGCTGCCCTTGTGGAAGACCACGGCCGCGGCTCTGCGTGCCTGGCTCGCCGTTCGCGGGCGGGTCGCCGCACCCGAGGTGTTCGTCAACGGCCGAGGCGAGCCGCTGACCCGATGGGGCTTCGTGTATCTGCTCAAGCAGCACGTCGCAACTGCCGCTCGACACAAGCCCGGCCTGAAGAAGAAGCGCGTCTCGCCCCACGTGCTCCGGCACACTTGCGCGATGATCGTCCTGCAGGCGACGGGAGACATACGGAAGGTCTCGCTGTGGCTGGGCCACGCCACGCTGACGACCACCGAGGTTTACACGCGTGGCGATCCGACAGAAAAGCTCGACGCCATGGAAGCGATCGTGCCCCCACATCTGCGGCGCGGCACATTCCAGCCGTCCGACAAACTGCTCGCGCTGCTCAAGCGTACTTCGTAATGGAGAGCGGACTGTCGGCGACTTGCTCAAAAACGCGGTCAGCTCGCCGCCAGCTCCCCATTACCGGATCTGCCCATAAGGCAGGAGTTGAAGGAGATCTCGGTATGGCCGCACGCCGCGTTCTCGCAGCGCGCGACGTGGCCGCCGAGCGCCGCCGTTCGGCAGCGCTCGATCGCACTCATCACCTTCAACTGGTCGAGGCTCACATGCCCGCGGTTGGCTTCACGCCAGGCAGGACCGTGGTCGCGGAAAATGTCCGCGACCTCCAGAGCTGGTCGAGCCATGACCGGTGCTATGGCGCCGGAGGCTTCTCCTGGTCTCGCCTCGCGCGTCTGCGGGGCGGCGTGCTCAAGGCATCGAGTGGGCTCTCGATCTTGGCAATCATTCCAGTCGCAACGCGACTGTAGCGAGCCGTCGACTCGAGCTTGTCGTGTCCGAGCAACGCCTGAATCACCCGGATATCCGTGCCGCGCTCGAGCAGATGGGTCGCGAAGCTGTGGCGAAGCGAGTGCAGCGCGACGGCCTTGCGCAGCCCAGCGGCTTTTGCGGCCTCCTTGAACAACCGGCTGAATTGACGCGTGGTCAGAGGCTGATGACCACCGCGACCTGGAAACAGCCAGCGCTGTTCCGGCGGATCGCCGGCGCCACACCCGGTCGGCCGCGCCTTCCACCATTGCCGCAGAAGGTCGAGAACTTCCGCCGGCAGCATCACATGCCGGTCCTTGCGGCCCTTCGACTGTACGATGCGGATGATCATCTGCTCGCTGTCGATGTCGCCCCCTCGCAGCCGCACGACCTCGCTGGCCCGCAGACCGCAACCATAGGCGAGGCTCAGCATCACACGCGCCTTCAGGCTCGTCGCCATGGTCAGGATGCGCTTGACTTCCTCGCCGCTCAGCACCGGCGGGAGCTTTTGCGGCTCCTTGATGTGCCAGACCTCGGCCGCCAGATCGTGGCGACGCAGCGTAACGCGGAACAGGAACCGCACCCCGGTCATGATCCGATTGCGATTACAGATGCTCATCCCGCTCTCGACAAGGTACAGTTGAAACAGGCGGACCTCGTCGGGCGTCGCCGTGTCGGGCGAGCGTTTGAGCCAAGCGGCGAACCGCTTGCAGCTTTGGATGTGGCTGCGCTGCGTGTGTGGGTTGAGCTTGCGCGCAGCCATGTCCTCGATCATGCGCTGACGCAGCGGACTGATAGTGGTCGTGTCGCTCATGGGAGCTCCATCCTGAGTGTGGTTGACAACACCTCGATCTCAGGACCGGTCTCTCAGGCTCGCCAGCACTTTCCTCTCAGCCCGCTTCCGCTCTCACGGCTCTTGCCCCCGCGCAGCGGGCTGGAGCGCAGCGACTTTGTGCCTTCGCCCTTTTGAAACGTGCCGACGACGCCGATAACGTCTGTTGCTCGGGTTAGACCGGAAGCGTCTGGAATGCGGTCGAAACGGAGCCCATTGCGGACTTTCGCTATGGTGTCCTGCGCTGACCGAGCCGAGCCGAAAATCGGATAAGGTATCCGTCTGGGTCTTGAACCAGGAATTGGCGAACGCCCGTCTCAACATCACCGGTTCTATACCATTTCTCCTCCGGCTTCATGAAAAGCGGCCAATCGGCAGCCGCGAGGGAAGCCAGGATCGGGGCGATCGTCCGCACCCCAACCTGGAAGTTGATGCCTCGTCCGAAGGGAGCTTCCATTGGTCCGACGATCCAGTTTCGGCTGCGGTCACGCTCCTCCAGCATGATTTGCGCGCCATCCAAATCAAGGTAGGCGAAGCCTTCATGGAGCCGGTCGAAAGCGACGCTGAAGCCGCATAGGTCACGCCAGAAATGCAGGCTCGCGTTGACGTCGGTTACGAGCAGTTCGGGCACCAGCCGTGCCCAAGTGAAGTCGGGTACCGCCGTGGACACAGATGACATCATGCTCGCTCCATGAAGGCAGCCTATCAGTGTACTGCCCTGATGTGCGCAATTCGCCTGCGCAGACGCCGCGGGGCAATCGGGAGATCTGCGTTGTCAGCCCATTGCAGACTACTCTATTATTTACTTTGTTGTCCCAGAGACGATTGCTGCGAATTGCTGTCTGAATCCGCGCAAAGATGGCGCAGCCCGTATGGGTGGAGTTCTTCGCGAAACCCATCATCGTGCCGCGGGCAAGAGGGTGGGTTTCGCTGCGCTCTACGCACCCTACGCACCTGTTGCTCGGCAAGGCGCATCGCTTTCGCGTTTCAACCAGGCGGGTCGGCGGAACGCCGGTACCGAACCCGCAGTGACGGAGTTTGCGGGAGACGATCGAGCATGTCGCTGCGGGAGCAGTTAATAAGCCACCACGGAAGGCGCGCCGCAGCCCGGCGGCGGCATTCGGAGCAAGAGGCTGGCGCTCGCGTTAGAATTGCATTACAAGACGAAGCATACTCAACTTGCTTTTTTGCATCGATCGCCATCGACGGACAACGCCACCTGCACTGCCGCGGGAAGAGTTCTTCCTGCTGTCAGTCCTTGAGTCGTTTCGCGCCAATGAACGCGGCCGATAAACCGGAAGCAACAAACGAATTTTTCGAGTTGGGAGGCAGTCATGATCAAGAGCCTCGAGTCAATCAGTCCGCGCCCTCTCTTCCTCCGCCATTTTGCACGCTTCTCCACCACCCTCGCGGCGGGCACGTGTCTGCTCGGCGTGGGGCTGTCCGTCTTGCCGCCGGTTGCGGCGAGCGACGGCAAGGTCGTGATCGATCCGATCTATGGAATTGGCAACACCGACCGGCCGCTGCTGGCGCCGCCGCATGTGGAGCCGGTGAGCGCTTGCGCCGATCACGTCTATGTCGATTCCTTCATGGCCGGCGCCGATCTCGAGGTTTTCGTCAACGGCGCCAACGCGACGCCGGGCGGGTCGGTATCCTCCACCAACGCCTTCGAGGCCGTTGCGCTGACCAAGTCGCTGCAGGACGGCGACGCGGTGACCGCCCGTCAGAAGGTCAATGGCGTGACCAGCGCTCCGTCGTTGCAAGTCATTGTCGGAGCCGCGCCGACGACGCTCGCACCGCCCACCGTCGGAAAGGACATTTTCGCCTGCGGCCGCATCGTGCCGGTCAACGGCCTGGCGTCCGGGGTCTCGGTCGAGGTCTACGACCTCTCCGAAACGCCCAAGAAGCTGATCGGCACCGGCTCGACACCGAACGACTGGGGCGCGGACTGGGCGCCGGTGTCGACCACCGGCCCTCTTGTCGCGGGGCATCAGATCCAGGCGCAGCAGAGCGTGACCTGCAAGGGCGGCAAAACAGCCGTCTCGGTCAATCCGCAGGCCGCAGTGCCGCCCGAGCTTTCCAGCGTCAATCCGCCGGTCTTGGTCCCTCCCGTGGTCGGAAGCAACGTCGTGACGCTCGAAAAGCTGCTCACGGGCTCAGCCGTCACGGTTTCGAGCGGAAGTACGACGCTCGCCCAGGGTTACGCGGTCTCGGCGTCGAATTTCGTCGACATCAAGCCCGACGTCACGGCAACCGACTCGATTGTCGGCAAGCAGCAGCTCTGCAATGCGGAGGCTGCATCGCCGCCCGCAAAGCCCACCGCGCAGCTGTCGCCGCCTCTGCTGCTCGGCCCGATCTGTCCTGGACAACAGACCGTCTATGTCGCCAAGACAGCGCTCAACGCCAATCTCGTGCTGCTGAAGAACGGCGGCGTCGTCAGCAACGGCGGCGCCGGCCCCGGCGACACGCCGCTCGACATCATTCCGACCCAGTCATTCGCCAATGGCGACAAGGTGGAGGTCGTCGAATATCTGGCGTCCTCGCCAAGCGACGTCATCAGCGCGGCGTCGAATACCGTGACGGTCGAATGCCACGATGTCCTGACCTATCACAACGACACGCAACGAACCGGATGGAATTCGACCGAGCTCGCCCTGACCCCTGCCGCGGTCGGCCAGAAGACCTTCGGCCTGATCGCATCCGCCAGTCTCGACGATGACAACGATCAGGTGGACGCCCAGGTTCTGATCGTCGTCGACCAGAACATCGAGGGCGCCGGCGCCCACACGGTTGCCTATGTCGCGACCGAGAACAACACGGTCTACGCATTCGACGCGTTGACCGGCCAGCGGCTGAAGAAGGTCAATCTGGGCGCGCCGGTTGCGATCGCAAACTGCAACAACAATGCGATGGTGGTGGGAATCAACGGCACGCCCACCATCGACCTGCGCTCCAGGACGCTTTACGTGATCGCCTATGTGACCAGCGGCGGTCAACCCGTATTCCAGTTGCATGCGCTGGATCTCGCGACGCTGCAGGACAAGCCGGGCTCGCCGGCGAGCTTCACGCCGAGCTACACCGGCGGCGGAGCTCCGATTCCATTCCTGTCGACCTATCAGCGACAAAGGTCGGCGCTGCTGCAGGCCAACGGCAACATCTACGCCGGCTTCGCATCCTATTGCGACATGAGCGCCAGTCAGAGCCGGGGCTGGGTTCTCGGCTTCAACCAGTCGACGCTCAAGCCGGTCAGCACGTCGAACGAGCTCATCAACAAGCAGCCCGCGGGCGGCTCCTTCTATCTGAGTTCGGTCTGGATGTCGGGCTATGGCATCGCGGCCGATCCCGACGACGGCTCGCTGTTCGTCTCGACCGGCAACACCGGCTACACCAGGAAGGGCAATCAGGTCCTGAGCACGTATGACAGCGTCAAGAACCTGGGCGAGAGCGTGGTCAAGCTTTCGCCGGACCTGAGCTCGGTGCTCGATTACTTCACGCCGTCGAACTATGCGACGCTCGACGCCGACGACGGCGATCTGGGCGCCGGCGGCGTCATGGTGATCCCGGACCAGACGAGCCAATTGGCCGGCAGCACGCGCCTCGTCGTCGCGGCGGGAAAGCAGGACGGCTCCTACGCCGGTGGGGCGAATTTCTTCCTCGTCAACCGCGAAACCGGCAAAATGGGCGAGCTCGCCAATCCCGACGTTCCGAGCGCGGTTCCGATCGGCGAATGTCATTGCGGTCCGTCCTACTTCACCGGCGCGGACGGCATCGGGCGCGTGGTGTCGAGCGGCGACTCGCAGGTGACGCTCTGGAAGCTGCAAGGCGGCACCAGCCCCAAGCTCGCCCAGGAGGCGAGCGCGCAGCTGGCCGTGTCCGGCCAGGACGGCGGCTTCTTCACCTCGATTTCCTCGAACGGGACGACGGCTGACACCCAGATCATCTGGGCGGTCGACCGCCCGATCGGCGCGAAAAATGCGTGCGCGGTCGCGGCATCAGGCTGGCCGCCGGCCCCCGACGAGGATCCGGGAAAATGTTTCGTCAGCCTCTACGCGTTCAGCGCGAGCCCCGCCGGCTCGCCGCCGTCGACGACCTTGCAGCAGCTCGGTGTCTGGCAGGCGGGAACCTGGGCATACACCAACGGCAACACCAATATCGTGCCGACGGTCGCCAACGGCATGGTCTATGTCGCCAGCTACAAGCAGCTGCAGATCTTCGGCCTCACGCATGAGCTCACGATCAAGCCGCGCAAGCTGCTGATCGCCGCGGCGCAGACGGAAAACACCGCCCCGCCCGCCCCCTCGGGCCCAACCTATTGGGGCACGGTCACGTCGGTCGATGACAGCCGCGCAGTCCTGAAATTGCGCGACGGCCGCAGCCTCCAGGTCGATGTGTCCGGCCTGCCCGCGGATGACAAGACGACGACGCTCGTCGTCGGACGCGGGGTTGGCGTCGCCGGCGCCTACAACGCCCAAGGCGTCCTGGCGGCAAAGCAGCTCTGGCGAGCCAAAGGCCCGGCGATCTGGGGCGAGGATCGCGACAAGTAAGGGGCGAGAGCGCGTCAGATTCCGTCGCGAACGGGCGGCCCGGTTGCGGGAGGACTTCGGATTGGCTCTCCTTTGCTTCCCGCGACCTGCAACCCGTGACAAACTGAAAAGGGCGCTCGAAAGCGCCCTTTCCTTCGCAGGCCAGATCATGCCCGCCTTCTTCACGTTTCTCCGGCAAGCTCCCTTGGCTTCTTGCAGGTCGCGATACGCGATACACTCGTCTCCGACGTAGTGGTAGCTTGCAAGTTTCGTAGACTTTTTCCGGATGCGTCGGCTTTCCGTTTTCTTTCCACTTAATTACCTGACGACATATCTCGCGCGTCCATGGTTTCGATTTGTCTGACATGCGACCTATCCTGC
>NZ_JBAURI010000441.1:0-2171 GCF_049581145.1 Bradyrhizobium sp. | reverse complement strand
GGATATTTCAAATGAAAACTCAAGTACTTAGACTTTAGTCGGCAGGCTTTGCGCGAGCGCGGGCCCAGGGCCAGGACAGCTGCCGGTTCAAATCGCTGTGCGAGCCCCCGGGCGCATCAACCAAAGGCGATCTGGCGCGACCAATGCGAAGGAGGTCCGATCGATCCGGCAGGCTCGCCCGAACGCTGCGACGGAACCAGACCGGGCACGAAGCGACAGAACGGTCGTTTGGCAAACAACAAGATGATCCCCTTCCGGACGCGACCTCGCGGCAAACACCCCACGGCGCATAAAGCAACGATGCATAAACAATATGGCGAGTTCGTCCGGCTAACGGCTCGAATTGCACGCCGCTCAGGTTGTGCGACCGCGGCGATGCATCTAGCTTCGCAAGCGGGCCGGATTTCCGATGTTCACAGCCAACAGATTTTCCGCGACGCGGCCGTCGAGGCCTGCGCCGCCCCTGCGGCTTTCCTTCAAAAGCCGCCACACCAGGAGACGACTGCATGTCCACCTCTCTATCCCCGAAACTCGCGGAATCGACCGCCGTCAACGAGGCCGTCAAGGCGCGGATGGCGCCAAAGCAGGCCGCGCAGGCCGCGCCCGTCGACATCACCGCCAATCCCGTCGCCAAGATCGTCTTCAACCCGGAAGCCGCACCGGAGGAGCGCAGCCGCCAGGTCGGCGCCCTGCTGTCGCCTGATCTCGCCGAGGAGTGCAAGGCATCGATCAGGCAGCTCGAGGCCTACAAGGAATATCTCGCCCAGCAGCGCACGCTGATGCAGCGCAAACTGATCGAGCTGTCCTCGACCACCGTGTTCGCCAAGATGAAGCAGACCTTCGCGGACATGAATAAGGGCGTGCTCGACTTCCGCGAGATGATCCACCCGCTGGTCGAAAATCTGGATGCGCTCTACACGCTGCGCACCGCCGGCGACAATGTCGTGCTGGATACGTTTGCGGAGATCGAGGACGACCGCAAGCGCGAGGCGGATTGGGACCGCCGGACCTCGGACATCGACTCCGAGGCGCGGCAGATCACCTCCGACAAGGAGGCGCTGGAGCGCGACATCGCCAGGCTGAAGCTGCAGACCGGCCTGTTCGGCGGCATCAAGAAATCCGCGCAGGCCGAGATCGCGGCCAAGGAGCTCCTGATCGCCCAGCGCATCGAGGGCCTGAAGGCCTGCCGCGACAAGGCGCAGGCGATCATTGCGGAAAAGGCCGAGCACGACGCCAAGCACGGCCAATTCAAGGCCGAGAAGGACCAGGTGCGCAAGATGCTCGACATCTCCGGTCCCGAGCACGTCAAGCGGGTCGAAGGCATCATCAAGGCCGCGCTCGACTATATCGACAAGTCGCAGGTCTCGGTTTCGGAGCTGCGCGACGAGCTCGGCGGCATCGAGGGCCAGGCCGACAAGCTGGTCAAGATCAACTCGCAGATGATCACGGTGGTCGCGATCCTCGACAAGGGCATCGACCTCGCCTGCGCGGCCAACAAGGCCAAGGTGCAGGCGCTGTCGACCGGCAAGGACGGCGAGGACACGCTGACGCGGCTGGAGCGCGAGCGCAAGAAGAACGATTTCGAGCGCCACGTCACCGCCCTTCTGGACAGCGGACGCAGCACCAAGAAGACGGTGGCCGACCTGGAAAAGGACGCGGTCGACGCCAACACCTTCCACGATGCGCTCGGCAAGCAGAACGTCAATCTGCGCGAGCTCTCCAGCGACGGCATCGCCAGCGTCGCCACCAGCCTCAACACCACGATCCAGGCGCTCAATAATTCCGCGCTCAACGAGGCCTCGGAGAGCGTGCGCGATTCGATGCGGGCGATGAATGCGGTGACCGACGACGTCGCCAACAAGGAGGTGATCCGCCAGGCGCTGCAGGTCGACGAGGCCTCGAAGCGGATCATGGAGAAGGTCACCTCGATGTCGAACATCGCCGAATCGCTGCAGGCCGCCAACAGACTGCGCGAGGACGGGCTCTCCAACATCCAGAGCCGGCTCGGCGAGCTCAACGATGTCACCGCCACCGTGCGCGCACGGCTGCAGGAGAGCATCGGCATGGACGCCAAGGATTCCGCCGCGCCGGCTGCTGCCAAGGCTGCGAAGCCGGTCGACGACAAGGAAATCACCTTCGGGCAGGTCTGAGCCGCCCCGGCGGACCGGCAC
>NZ_JBAURI010000440.1:0-10733 GCF_049581145.1 Bradyrhizobium sp. | reverse complement strand
GCGAGATCCAGCGGGGGCTGCCGCGCAGCATCGTAATCTTCATGGGATGGAGATGCCTGAACATCAGCGCATTCATGTCTTCGACGCCAAGGTCGATGGGGTTCGGCATTGGAAACGACTTCTCGATCTCCTCCTGAAGTGTCTCGACCACGACCTGCACCCCGGACCCGAACACGGCGAGCCGTCCCCCAAGGAACAACGCGGCCCAGCGGGACAACGTATCCCGGCGGAACAGATGATCCGCAGCGACCGTGATCAGGACGTCATCGTCTTCGCGAAGCTGATCCGCGCCGCGGTGCCAAAGCAGCCAGTGGGAACTCGGGTTTCCCGGATCTATCTCGGCGAGCGAAAATCGATGGATACGAAATTTGACATGCCGCGCCGCTTCCCGGAAGACGCTGTGTGCGCCCAACCGCTCCGCATCGGCCGAAGTCGTATGGATGTCATAAACGACCTCATGCTCTGCGGCCAGCGCGGGCAGGTTGCCCGGGGCCAGCAGAGAGCGCAGGGTCACCCGGGCAAAGCGATCCGTGAAATCGTGACCCCATACGACAGTTAGCAGGTGAAAACGCATGGCCGTGGAGAACCGATCTCAGGCTGAGGTGGCGCACGGATTGCAATTCACCGACAGACCGGCGAGAGTCGCTTGCAGCAAACGGTGCATCTCAGAGACCCGTGTAAAACGTCATCGACAAACCATGGCCGAGGTACCGGCGATGATCCAGCCTCGGGCAATTGCGGAACTTTACCAAAGCCGGCGAACGCTCGGGAGCAAAATCATTTTTAGCATCGAGACGCAAGGACTTCCCTGCCTGATTGCAGGGCGCCCGCTTCGATGCGACTCGACTCAACCAGGGCACTCGCACGCCTTTTGGAGGTTCGGTCCCGCGATCTCGCCATACGGCGGCTGGCATCGCAGGGGACTGCCCGCCATTCGCGTGATTGCGCGCTCAATTTTCGCATCACCTAATTGGCGTCGGATTTTGACACGCCTTCTGGCGCGCTTTGGCCGTGCATTTGCCGGCACCCGCTCGCGGCCTCCGACCAAGATCGAAGTTACAAGCGAGACTAGGCGATCGCTGAACTTGATGCTATTGCGACGCGAAAGAAAATGCTACGCCGCATCGGCCCGGAAGCAGAGGGCCGGCCTCGATGTTCTACTCTAAGCTATTGAGACTAGAGAATATTATTGCTCTGGGGAAGAGTTAGAATGAAGATTAGACTGATCACAGTGGTGTGGGGCCGCGAGTTCGTTGATCTGTTTCTGACCGTCGCACTGCGCAGCCTGCTGGCCGAAGGCAACGCGCCGGCTCTCGTCGCGGCTCACGACGTCAACTACACGATCTACACCACGCCCGAGGATGCCCAAGCGTTGCAAGCCGATTCGGCGTTCGAGAAACTGCGCAGCGTCGTGAAAATCCATTTTTCGTTGTTCAATCAGAGCGAGATCGACCCGGCCGATCCGGGCTCACGCGGAATCCTTTGGAATCGCGGCCTGCAGCTGGCTCAGCGCAATGGAGAAGTGCTGTTCTTCATCATGCCGGACGTTCTTCACGCGCGGGGCACTTTGTTGCGTTGGGCGCGTCGCTTCGAAGCCGGGGCGAGAGCGGTCTTCGCGATAGGGCCGCGCGTCACGCTGGAGACGGCTTTGCCTGAACTCGAGGACCGGTTTCCTGATCGCGCCAGTCCTTGCGATCTCGATGACCAACAGCTGATCGATTTGCTGTATCGCCACTTTCATCCGCTCCATGCGACCATGCGGCGCGCGAGTGAGCGGCGACATGCGGATCCGAAATCCGATCTTCGGGTCGTGCCCGGGCAAGGCTTGATCGCTCGTGAGATCGTGTCGCAGCCGTTCGCGCTTGATCCCGGCTTCTTTTCAGAACTTCGCTTTTTTGCGCCGGAGGATCACCTCGACACCCTGGCCTTCGAGCCCTGCTCTACCGTGAGCCTCGAGCCGATCGCCAAGTTCATCGATCATTGGTACCGACCATGGCCGCTCGATCAGACCCGTCTATCCAACCTCGGAGGGTGGTGGGACCGGCATTCGACCAAGTCCTGCGAGCTAGAAAGCGAACAGACGTTCGCGCTGTGCCATGAGCGCGGCGAAGATGGAGCCGCCGCAATTGCGCGAGCTCGCGCCGTTGGCAGCGGACGATTCTACCGAGCACAGATAGTGACAGCTGGTCGGCTTTACCGACTGTTCGTCGAATTGCGCCAGCATAAACTGTCACGGGCCGCCGCCGTCCTGGCCGCAGCGGTGTTCGCCGGCCGCTTGCGTCGGCGCCTCGGCATCCGTCGACGCGCCATCCTCCTCATTCCCGTCGACGCGGCTCTCGATGAGAATTGGTCGCAGATCCGCGAATTGCTGACCCCTGGACGAGAGCGTGATCTGACCGATCTTGTGAGCGATCACGTCATTCTTCCCAAGGAAGAGGTGCGGCTCTCTCGCCGTCGGCGAGGCGTCTTGGATGCGACCGACGAGGCCGGACCGGAGCGCCTGTTCACGATGAGTGGGCAGGCAGCCGAACCGCTCATTGACGCGGCTGAGGTCGTGGGCACCCCCTTTGACGTGGGACCTTTCACGATCTATCCGATTGATCGCGTGCTCTGGCAACATGCGCCGCACGGTGTGGTTACCGCAGATGCAAAGCAGGCCGTCCATCCCATCCGAGCGGCGCCGAACCCGGTCAGCAGTTTCAACTTGATCGGTTCCGGGGGGCTTCGGCCCGGGCCCTATCTCAATCGAGGACGCAGAGTTCTCCGACAAATGACCCGTTCCGCGGCGCGGCATGGAGTTTCCCTGTCAATCCATCTGCTTCGCAGGATCGAGCTCAAGATGGAGCGGGTGCCGCCGGTTGGCCGGTTCGCCCGTCTCTCGTTGACGGTGTTGCGCAGCATTCAGCAGCACGGATTCGCAGTCACATGGGGACGGGCGGCGGGTCGAATACCCGTATTGCGTGCGCCGGCAAGCCTGGTTGAACGGATGCGGGATCAGAAGCATCGCCTCGCCGGCACGGGACTTCGCGTGGTGCACGCCGTTCGCCGCGACGGGTGGAAGGTCGCCATGAGACGGGCAAGGAATCGCTTGAAGGTCGCGGCGTCGGAGAGCTTGACCACGGCGCGATTGAACATGATGAGCAGCGACATCGATGCCTTCAATGACATCCGCCGCATTCGTGTGCTGCAGGCCATCGAGCAGGTGTTGACGGAGTTCATGCAAGCCCTGCCCTTGGACGAAGAGCAGTCATCGCCGCTCGTTCTCGTGCGAGGAATTCTTGGCCAGTTGGAGAAGGCGGAGCAAGGGTCCCTCTCCCAGGTGTTGGTCGCCCGGCTCCTTCAGCTCACCGCCAAAAATCCGATGTGGTCGGATGCATGGCTGGAGCTGGGGTTTCTCCACCTGGATGCAGGACAGCTGGACGACGCATTGGCCGCGTTCGAACGCGCGATGCAGGGGGCCCAGCTGAAGGATGGCGACAAGGTCAATTCACTGGCCATTGCGGCTGCAAACCACGGACGGATTCTGGCCGCAAGGGGTCGGCATCAGGAAGCCTGCGAGAGTTTCGCGTTTTGCCTCGGCCGCGATCCGGGACAGGCGGTCACCGCTGTCGAATACGCTGAACAACTGCGCACGCTCGGCCAGCTCGACCTGGCGGCCAGCTACTATGTCGAGGGCATGAACTATCACGGGATGCGGTGGAATCTGCCCAAATTCCCGCGCGATGCCAGAAAGATAAGCTTCGCGTCCTTCAGCCCGCGAAAAGAGATCGGCCCGCGTCCTGGAGTTGATGTACCGATGCGATCTGCTATAGAGACCGTAGATTGAAAGGACGGGACAGATGTTGGAGCCAGAAACGTACCGTGCCAGCGAACGTCTCGCGAAGGCCCAGTTGCCGACGTGGTGGGTGGCGCAAACGCACAATGTCGATCATTTCGAGAAGGCTGGTTTCCCGGTACGAATTTCCAGCCTGCGCGAGGTCGGGCAGCTGCTCGACACCATGCAGGAAAACCGCTTCGAGAAATACATGGGTGAACTCGGCGGCTTGACGGAAAGCGAGTACGCTCTGCTGATCAAGGCATGCCGCGATGCCGTGCTGCTTCAGCTCACCTATCTGTCCAACAGGCGGCCGATCCTGCCGCTTTCGACTCTGCTGTCATCCTTCGCACTGTACAAGAAATTCCTGGGCGTTGATGCGAATTTCCGCTCGGTGCTCGAGATCGGTCCCGGCTGCGGTTATCTATCCTTTATTCTGCGCCATCATGCTCCGTTACAGAACTACAGCCAGATCGAGGCCTGCGAGAGCTTCTATCTGCTGCAGAATCTGGTGAATGTGCATTGCTTTGGTCCTCGCTTCGAGGAGCGCGCGCTTGTGCCCAGGGACACCTCCGTGCTTGACTATTTCTCGCCAGCCGAGACCCGCCCGGGATATACTGAAATATCCCGGACGATCCAGCTCGATCTGAAGCGTCCGCTGTGCACCCACTATCCGTGGTGGCGGATCGGTGAACTCGCGAGCCGGGATCAGAAATTCCAGATCGTGACATCAAATGCCAATCTCCTCGAGTTCAACAGAACCGCCCTGGACGACTATCTGACGCTGCTGCGACAGGTCATGGAGCCGGACGGCGTGTTCGTCGTGCAATGCACGGGCTATCCGGCAAGCGGAACATTGGAATCCCTGATCGACAAGATCTGGGAAAAGGGCTTCGCAACGCTGATGTTTGTGCTGGAGAGCAAGCCCATTGCGGCACCGGGACAGAACAATTCGACCGGGCTTCTCGCTCATCTGAAGGGGGAAGCGAATAGCTCCCGTGCGTTCGCCGTCAATAATTGCCTGTTCGTCAAGCCAGGGCATTCCCTGTACGATAAGTATCACGATCGAGCAAACTGTCACAGCCACTTCGTCGCCAACGAGCCACTGGTGAATGATGTGTTCTTTGCGCAGCCGGCGGGCCGTCGGATGTACGGAGCCCATGAATTTATCGAAGACACGGAGCGAGCACTCCAGGAGATATGCGAACCACGTCGGATCGGACAGGCGGCGGAATGATTGCGGTCGACGCGCATCCTTTACTTGAAAGAACCGCACCCCGCTTGAATCCAATTCTCCTCGTCCCGCAATCCCGCATGGAACAGGGGTGTTCCTGCAGGGATCGTAGGGTAACAAAGGTATCCAATCATCATGAGCAAAGCCTTGACCTTGTGGGACAAGCTCCTCCCCGACCAGCCGCTCAACAATGAATATTTCGGCGGCTCCGATTACCCTCGCGCACTGTACGACTTCATTGCGCGGACCAGCGGGTTGAAGCCGGCCACGGAGACATTCAAGCTTGTGCTATCGGACAAGGTCACTGTCGAGGAGATGGCCTCCAATCCGGTCCAGTTGCGCCTGCTGGAGCTGATCGTTCGGCTGCTCGGGGCGAAACGTGTGATCGAGATCGGCGCGTTTATCGGATTGTCGGCGATGTCGATGGCACGGGCGATGCCGCCGGGCGGCAAGCTTACCACGATCGAGAAATTCGATCACTTCGCTGATATTTGTCGTCGAAATTTTGTGGCTAACGGCCTGTCGGACCGGATCGAGGTGATTCAGGGCGATGCGTTCGAGATCATCGACCGGCTTCCTCAGGATCCTCCATTCGACCTGGCGTTCATCGACGGCAACAAGGAACGCTACGCGCACTATTTCGAGGTGCTGGAGCCACGCGTTCGGCCCGGCGGCCTCATTCTGGTCGACGACGTGCTATTCCATGGCGACGCGCTCAATGCGTCCCCGAAAACAGAGAAGGGCGAAGGCGTCAAGGCCTTCATGGATCTGGCGGCCAGCCGTGACAATTACCTCCGCCTGGCGCTGCCGATCTGCAACGGGCTCATGGTCATGCAGAAACCCTATACATGATCTGAAGCGTTTCAGCCGGTCCCGCATCACGAGGTCTCCATCCCGGCACGGCAGATGAACGAATGGGTTCTCAATTGGCATATTTGCAAAAAGGCGACAAATGAAGACGGCCCTGGTCATCGGTGGAGGTTTTGCCGGCTGTGCATCGGTTCACCAGTTGCTCATGATGGGTGGCTGGGACGTGACCTTGGTGGAGGCGCTGCCGTATCTCGGTGCAGGGGTGCGGACGTCCTGGTACGGCGGGCATCCCTATACGTTCGGTCCGAGGCATTTTCTGACTCAAAACGAGCAGGTGTACAATTATCTCGATAAGCATTGCCCGCTTCGCAGGTGCCTGGACCATGAATTCTGGACCTACATCGAGCCGGACAACGCGTTCTACGGCTTCCCCATCCATCGCGATGACATCGGACGGATGCCCGATCATGACGCGATCGAACAGCAACTCAAGCAGGTTTCGGGGGTGGAGAACGCCAAAAACCTGGAAGATTACTGGATCGGTTCGGTGGGGCCGCGGCTGTATGAAAAATTCATCGAGAAATACAGCACAAAGATGTGGTTGATCGATGACAACAAGCAAATAGATACATTCAACTGGTCGCCCAAGGGCGTCGCCATCAAGGAAGGGACCCGTGCAGCCTGGGACACCGCGCTGTCCGCCTACCCGCACGCGGCCGATGGCTATAACCAGTATTTTGATATCGCCACCAACGGCGCCAATATCATGCTGAATACGAGGATCGAGCGCTACGATATTCCAAACCGCACGGTCTGGATCAAGGGAGAGAAGCGAACCTTCGATCTGATCGTGAGCACGATTTCCCCGGACCAGTTGTTCGACAATTGCTACGGAGAACTGCCGTACATCGGAAGGGACTTCCACAAGATCGTGTTTCCGTCGGAAGAGATCTTTCCAGAACACGTCTACTTTCTGTACTACGCCAACGATGAACGCTTCACGCGGCTGGTCGAATACAAGAAATTTACGCTGCACAAGTCGCCGACGACCCTTGTAGGCATGGAAATCCCGTCCATGAATGGGAAGTACTATCCGCTGCCAATGAAGTGGGCGCTCGCTCAGGCGGATCGTTATCACCAGGAGATGCCTCCCGGCGTGTTCTCGTTGGGACGACACGGCAGCTACCGCTACGCGATCGATATCGACGACTGCATCGAGCAGGCCATGGCGATGGCAGAAGAAGTCCGGGGTGGTGGCCAGCAGCACCCGGTACCCGGCACCAAATGGCGGTGAAGGTCACGTCGGCAACGATTGTCAAATACCGTGGGTGGAGTTCGTCGATTCACGGGAATACGGCCTCAAGACCCGATTTTGATTTTGGCATTTTGGCGAAGCACCGACGGCGTTCTCCATGATCAGAATCGTCCGGAAGATTTCGTTCGGGCTGCGGACTCATGGGCTGAAATACCTCTACCGCGCTCCGGTCAACGAGTTCAACTATCCACGTCTGGCAGCGACACGGGCGCTGAGACGCGTCCTCGTGTCGGTATCGGACGGACTGTCGTCCGGCTCGGCAGCGGGCGCACTTTGGCCCGATCAGGCACTTCTTTTCGTCTACGACCTGTCGATCGCGCCGGTAACCTTCGATTTCATCTCCTATCTCGCCGCCGCTGAGCTGGCGCGCCGCCGCAAGGGACTTGCGCACATCGATGTCGTGTTCGTCACCGGACGAGACGGCAATCTGCGAAAGGAGCAGCCCGACTACGAGGCGGAGATCGATTCGACCGCGCGGATGTGGCGGCTGCGCAACATCCTGCTGCCGGCGCTTGCTCTGCTGCCGAGCGTTCGGTCATCCGTCATGTGCACGTCGCGGGAGCAGGCCAGGCAGCTTTCGGCGGGAGCGGCGACGCAGATTTATCCACCCGACTACCGGGTGGATTTGCCCTGTCAGCCCGTGAAAGCCTGGCTGCACGACATGGTGCGCGAGGGCGACAAGGTGTGGCCTATGCTCCGCGCCAGCGCCGCCGCGAGACGCTACGTCGAATCCTATCTCGACAAGGTCGCAGGCCATCGGCTTCCGCTGGTGATCAGCCTCCGCAACTACGGCTTTGCCCGCCAGCGCAACAGCCGAACCGCTGATTGGATCGCATTCGCGGACCGCTGCGACAAGGCTCGTTTCGCCCCGATCTTTGTGCCCGACACCGAGGCCGCGATCACCATGGAGCCGAAGGATCTGGGTGGTCACCCCGCTTGTTTGGCAGCCTGCTGGAATCTGGAAATCCGCATGGCCCTTTACGAAGCTGCGTGGCTCAATATGGGCGTCATGCATGGCCCACTAGAGCTATGCTGGCTGAATGAGAACGCGCGCTATCTGATCTTCCTTCCGATGGGCGCCGATGCCAATAACTCGGCCCTTGCGTTGACGGAGCATGGCCACCGCCTCGGCGCCGATCTCGACTTCGCAACGCCCAGCCAGCACATCGTTTGGGAGCCCGATGAGCTCGACCACATCGAGGCGGCCTTCTCGAGCTTCAGCCGAACTCTGCCGGCGGGGCCGCGCGGGTGAGCGGACAGGACCAGACAGAAGACCTGATTGACAAGCATCTGCCTCAGCCGATAACAGCGGCCCGGAATCGGGAGACCGCAATGGGGATCGATCCTCAGTCGAAATCAGGCCTGAAGCCCCTCACCATCAGTGCGGTCGAAGACATCGTCGGCGGGGCCCTCAGGTGGGAGCTGTGGGGCCGGCTGGGATGGCTGGAAGTCAAGCGCAGATACCGCCGGACCACCCTCGGACCGTTCTGGTCGTCGCTGACGCTCCTGGTCTTCGTGATCGTCATGGGCAGCGTCGGCTCCGGCCTCCTGAGCAGGAATACCAGCGAGTATCTCCCGTTCCTGGTTTCCGGGATGTTGGCCTGGACCATGCTGTCGAGCATGATTGGCGAAGCCGGAGGCGTGTTCGTCGCCGGAGCCGGACTTATCCGGCAGATGAACTTCGAGCAGTCGATCCTCGCCTATGCGCTGGTCTGGCGCAATTTCATTGCCTTCCTGCACAACATGATCGTCTATCTTCTGATCATACTGGTCTACATGCCGCACGCGCTGACATGGAAGGTAGCATTTGCGATACCCGGGCTGATGCTGCTGATGGTGAACGGCGTGTGGATCACCATCGTGCTCGGCACCCTCACCGCCCGATTCCGGGACGTGCAGCAGATCGTGCAAAGCATCATTCAGGTCTCGATGTTCGTGACACCGCTGTTCTGGTCGCCCGACAATTTGAGCGGGACTCGCAGAGTGGTCTTTGTCGGGCTCAATCCGCTCTACCACCTGCTCTCGATCGTGCGTGATCCCCTCCTCGGCCGCATGCCGAGCCTTAATTCCTACATCGCAGTCGCGATCATCACCCTTGTGGGCTGGACTTTCGCATTCGTTGTGTACAGCCGATTCCGCAAGCGTATCGCCTATTGGCTCTAAGAGGAGATCTGGGATGCGGTTGGTCGTGGAGCATGTTCACGTCGACTTCCCGATATATGGGGCGCAACGCAGCCTGCGGAAAGTGCTGTTCGAGCGCGCCACGGGCGGCATCATCTCGAAAGATTCGAGGAACGCGAATCGCACCGTCGTCAAGGCCCTCAACGATGTCTCGTTCGAACTCCACGAGGGCGATCGCCTTGGCCTGGTCGGCCACAACGGCGCGGGCAAGTCGTCGCTGCTGCGCACGCTCGCCGGCGTCTATCAGCCGGTATCGGGCAGGATTCTGGTCGATGGCGTCGTCACGCCGTTATTTGATATGCTGCCGGGCATCGACGCCGAGGACACAGGATATGAGAACATCCGCACCGCCGGCATGATGTTCGGATTGCAGCCGGATCGGATCAATCAGTTGATCGCAAGCGTCGAAGAGTTCAGTGAGCTCGGCGAGTTCATGGGCTTGCCCGTTCGCACCTATTCGACCGGCATGGTGACGCGCCTGGGGTTTGCTTTTGCGACGTCGATAGACCCGGGTATCCTGCTGCTGGACGAGGGGATCGGTGCCGGCGATGCGCGCTTCGCCGATCGCGCCGCGGAACGGATGGCAGATTTCCTCGAACGCAGCCGGATCGTCGTCATCGCGAGCCACTCCGACCACCTGATCCGCTCGATGTGCAACAAGGCAGCCTTGATGCATACCGGCCGCGTTGTCGCGCTGGGCGACGTTGAAACGGTTCTCGAAGTCTACCAGGCCTACGTTCACGGCGCCGATTTTGAATGGACACGGCAGGCATAGCCCGGTTTATCGTACGCCCCGCCGTTTCCCGAAGACCGCGCTGAGCAGGCGAGGCGAATGGGTTGAAAGAGCGGGCGACGAGTTTGAGGCAGCGGAATAGCGACCGCCGGGATCGCGTGCGTGACATGACGGAGATCAGCCGCGGTCATCTGTTCGGCAATTTTCGTGTTAAATCATTTCAAGGATCGTTGGCTGTTCTGATCGTTACGGCGTCGTGTGCCTGATGATCGTACCTGAGGCCTGGGCATATAATGATCTCACGGCAACCGCCATTGTCCTCGGCGCCGGCGGCAGCTGCGTAGCAATCGCACTGGCGATCGCGCATTTTTCCTTCGAATGGATAGAGAAACCTTGCATGGACATGGGTCGTACCTGGTCCGATCGTATAGAACTCGGCGGCATCATCCGGGCCCCAATTGTTCCATCAGCCTAGACGATCGATTTCTTGAAACTTGTCATTTCCAAGCCCCAGACCTGCCCCTGAGGCATCACGAGAACCACATTCCGATTTTCAGAAATTGTTGTTGACGCCACCCCAAATCACCACTACAACTCCCGCCATCCTGTTCCACAGAGGGGCGTTCCGGATCGTCCAGAGACGCGG
>NZ_JBAURI010000439.1:0-1546 GCF_049581145.1 Bradyrhizobium sp. | reverse complement strand
TCTATCTGGTGCCGGAGGACCGCAAGAAATCCGGCCTGGTGCTGGAGCTGCCGATCCGGGAGAACGTGACGCTTGCAAGCCTGTTGGACCATGCGCGGATGTGGCTGGTCAGCGGCGCGGCCGAGCGCAAGGTCGCGAAACAACAGGTCAGGAGCCTCTCCATCAAGGCGCCGAGCATCGATATCGAGGCCGTGACGCTGTCCGGCGGCAACCAGCAGAAGGTGGTGCTGGGCAAGTGGCTGTCGATGCAGCCGCGGGTGATGTTCTTCGATGAGCCGACCCGCGGCATCGATGTCGGCGCCAAGAGCGAGATCTACGCGCTGATGCGCGACCTCGCCGACCGCGGCGTCGCGATCGTGATGATCTCCTCGGACATGGAGGAGGTGATCGGCGTCTCCGACCGGGTGGCCGTGATGCATGAAGGCGGCGTCAGCGGCGTGTTGGAGCGCGCGCAGTTCTCCGAATACAACGTGTTGCGGCTCGCGATCGGCCAGGCGCTGGAAAATCAGGCGCTGGAGAATCAGGCGCCGGAAACCATGGAAGCGGCCGCGCCATGATGAAGAAAGAGCTCGGCCTGCTGCTGCTGCTGGTGGCGATCTCCGCCGTCACCGGCGCGATCAATCCGGCCTTCCTGTCGTTCGTGAACCTCTTGAACATGGCGAACCTAATCGGCCTGTTCGGCGTGTTCGCGCTGGGCGAGGGGCTCGTGATCATCACCGGCGGCATCGATCTGTCGCTCGGCTCGATGTTCGCGCTGCTCGGCGTCGTGTTCGTCGACCTGCTGACGACGTATGAGATCTTCTGGCCGTTCGCGCTGCTGCTGGTGCTCTTGGGCGGCCTGGCGCTGGGGGCGATCCAGGGCTTCCTGATCACGCGGCTGAAGATGCAGCCCTTCATCGTGACGCTGTGCGGCCTGCTGATCTATCGCGGCGCCGCCCGCTACTATACGTCGGATTCGACCCGCGGCTTCGGCTATGGCGACGAGGCCGGCACCCTGGGCAACATCGCCTCCGGCAACATCGCCGGCATCCCGAACACCTTCATCCTGCTGATCATCCTGGCGCTGATCCTCGGCGTGCTGCTGCACCGCTCGGTCTATGGGCGCTGGCTCTATGCCGTGGGCAAGAACGAGGAAGCGGCGCGCTTCTCCGGCATCAACACGAACATGGTGATCGCGACCGCCTATATCATCAGCGGCGGGCTTGCCGGGGTCTCGACCGTGCTGTTCGTGTTCTACACCAATTCGGTCTCGCCGAGCTCGTTCGGCAATTTCTATGAGCTCTACGCGATCGCGGCGGCCGTGCTCGGCGGTTGCAGCCTGCGCGGCGGCGAGGGCTCCATTCTCGGTATCGTGCTGGGCACGGCGCTGCTGCAGGTGCTGCAGAACCTGGTGAATATCCTGGGCATCCCCAATTCGCTGAACTTCGCGGTGATGGGAACCGTGATTCTGCTCGGCGTGCTGGCGGATCAGCAATTGCAGGCCCGACGGCGTCGCCAGCTGGCATTTGCCGGCGCGGCCCGCACGGCGCCGGGCTCGACGCTGGTG
>NZ_JBAURI010000438.1:0-1973 GCF_049581145.1 Bradyrhizobium sp. | reverse complement strand
GATATTGCCGGCGCCGATCAGGCCCAGCACCTTGCCGGTGATTTCCACGCCCATGAAACGGTTCTTTTCCCACTTGCCGGCCTGGGTCGAGGCATTGGCGGCCGGCAATTCGCGCGCCAGCGCCAGCATCAGCGAAATGGCGTGCTCGGCGGTGGTGATCGAATTGCCGAACGGCGTATTCATCACGATGATGCCTTTGGCGGTGGCGGCGGGGATCTCGACATTGTCGACGCCGATGCCGGCGCGGCCGATCACCTTCAGCCGCTTGGCCTTCTCGATGATCTTGGCGGTCGCCTTGGTCGCCGAGCGGATCGCAAGGCCGTCATAGTCGCCGATGATCTCGGCGAGCTTGTCCTTGTCCTTGCCGAGATTGGGCTGGAAGTCGACATCCACGCCGCGATCCCTGAAAATCTGTACGGCGGCGGGTGAGAGCGCATCTGAGATGAGAACTTTGGGTTTGGTCATTGAAACGGTTCCATTGCTGGACGGTGCATTTGCTATCGTCACCCCGGGGCCGCTGAGCACATCTTCGCGCTCGAGAGCCGCGGGCTCTACTATGTTGAGCAATGGCCGAGCCACGCCCGGCCATGACGATGATGGGATGAACGAACTTACGCGGCCTTCGGCAACGCGGCCTTTGCTTCGGCGAACGCCCAGTCGATCCACTGCGTCAACAGCGCGACGTCGCTGGCCTCGACGGTGGCGCCGCACCAGATGCGAAGACCCGCGGGCGCATCGCGATAATGTGCGAAGTCGAATCCGGCGTTCTCCTTCTCGACCATCGCGACCAGCTTCTTGGCGAAGTCGGCCTGCGCGTCCGGTGTCAGCGAGGTGATCGCGGGATCCACCACCTTCAGGCAGACCGAGGTGTTGGAGCGGATCGACGAATCCCTGGCGAGGAAATCGATCCACGGCGTCTTCGCCTTCCAGTCGGCGAGCACCTTGGTGTTGGCATCGGCGCGTGCGATCAGGGCTTTCAGACCGCCGATCGACTTGCCCCAGTTCAAGGCATCGAGATAATCCTCGAGGCAGAGCATCGAAGGCGTGTTGATGGTCTCGCCCTCGAAGATGCCGGCATTGAGCTTGCCGCCCTTGGTCATGCGGAAGACCTTCGGCAGCGGCCAGGCGGGCTTGTAGGTCTCGAGCCGCTCGACGGCGCGGGGCGAGAGCACCAGCATGCCGTGCGCGGCCTCGCCGCCCAGCGCCTTCTGCCAGGAGAACGTCACCACATCGAGCTTGGCCCAGTCGAGTTGCTGCGCGAACGCCGCCGAGGTCGCGTCGCAGATCGCCAGACCCTCGCGCTTTGCGCTGATCCAGTCGGCGTTCGGCACGCGCACGCCCGAGGTGGTGCCGTTCCAGGTGAAGACGATGTCGGTTGCGGGATCGACCTTGGCGAGATCGGGAATGTCGCCGTAGCCGGCCTGCAGCTTGGTGACGTCCTTGAGTTTCAGTTCCTTGACGATGTCGCCGACCCAGCCTTCGCCGAAGGATTCCCAGGCCAGCGTCGTGACGGGCCGCGCGCCGAGCAGCGACCATAGCGCCATCTCGACCGCGCCGGTGTCCGACGCCGGCACGATGCCGATCTTGTAATCGGCCGGCACTTCAAGCACCTCGCGTGTCAACTCGATCGCGAGCTTGAGCTTCGCTTTGCCGATCTTCGCACGATGCGAGCGGCCGAGGGCGGCGTCCTTGAGATTTTGGGCGTTCCAGCCGGGGCGCTTGGCACAGGGGCCGGAGGAAAAATGCGGCACGACCGGCCGCTGAGCGGGCTTCGCTATCGTCATGATCTATCCGTCCAGATAGTAAGCCTCCCGTTGGGGGGAGGTGTCCCGCCGCGGTGCATAAGGGAATCGTCCGAAACCGTCAAGGAACTTTGGAGGGATCAGGCATGACCCTGGGGATCAGGTATGACCCTGGGGATCAGGTATGACCGCGGGATCACAAGCGTGACCCGGGGGATCACAAGCGTGACC
>NZ_JBAURI010000437.1:0-3477 GCF_049581145.1 Bradyrhizobium sp. | reverse complement strand
CGGCGGTCCGGTCGGCTCGGGCAAGACCGCGCTGATCGAGGCGCTGATCCCGGCGCTGCAGCGGCGCGGCATCGATTTCGCCGTCGTCACCAACGATCTCGTCACCAAGGAGGATGCCGAGCGGTTGCGCCGCTCCGGCCTGATCGATCCTGCGCGGGTGTCGGCGGTCGAGGCGGGCGCCTGTCCGCATACCGTGATCCGCGAGGACCCGACCTTGAACATCGCGGCCGGCGATGATCTCGAGGCGCGGTTTCCGGGACTCGAACTGATCCTGTTCGAATCGGGCGGCGACAATCTGGCGTCGACCTTTTCGCTCGATCTGGTCGATTGGTGGATTTTCGTGATCGATGTCGCCGGCGGCGACGACATTCCGCGCAAGAAGGGTCCGGGCCTGTTGCGCTGCGACCTGCTGGTCGTCAACAAGATCGATCTTGCGCCCCATGTCGGCGTCGATCTCGACAGGATGCTCGAGGACGCCGGTCGCGTCCGCGCGGGACGGCCGGTGATCGCGACCAATCTGCGCGGCGGCGTCGGAGTGGAGGCGGTCGTCGATGCGATTTCAGCCGCTGTCCTCTTCAAGGTCTGATCCCGGACGTGACGTCGAAGCCTACCTTGCGGTCGATCTGGCCGGCGGCCGGACCACGCTTCGCCGCCAGCTTGTCGGCTATCCCCTGCACGTCACCCGCGGCTTTTATCTCGACGCCGGGCGGCCCGATCTCCTGACGCTCTATCTGCAATCGGCGTCGGGCGGGCTTTACGCCGGCGACCGCCTCAAGCTCGACGTGAGCGTCGGCGCGAACGCGGCCTTTCATCTGACGGCTCAGGCGGCAACCGTCGTGCATGACGGCCGCGCCAGCGGATCGCGACAACGGCAATCGTTGCACGTCGCAGGCGGCGCGTTCTGCGCGATCGCAAGCGATCCCTATGTGCTGTTTCCGGGCGCCGACCTTGCGCTCGAAACCATGGCAATTGTTGCCGAGGATGCCGTGCTGTTTCTGGCCGACGGCTTTGCGGTCCACGATCCCGGACACAGTGGCTCCGCGTTTGCGCAATTTTCCAGCCGGCAACGGATCCTGCGGCCCGATGGCCGATTGCTGCTGCAGGATTTCGGCCGCCTCCGCGGCGATGAGTTGCGCAACGGGTCGCTCGGCCCGCTGGCCGCTGCCGCAACGATCCTCGTCATCGCGCCGCCGGACCGGCTGCCGGCGATGGCCGTCATGGAGCTGTCCGCCGATCGCCTCGGCTGTCTTGCCGGCGCATCACTGGCGCCGAACGGCGCCGGGCTGGTGATGCGGATCCTGGCGCCGGATGGCGGCACGCTCGCGCGTGCGCTTGAAGCGGCCTTTCATGTCGCCGGCCGTGCCGCACTCGGCACCGAGCTCGCACGGCGTCGGAAATGAGAATCGCAAACGCAACCGCATTCACCGCTCGTCATGCCCGCGCTTGTCGCGGGCATCCACGTCTTGTCCTTTCCGCAGCGGCAAAACGTGGATGGCCGGGACAAGCCCGGCCATGACGGAGCGAGCGCGCTACCGATGCCGTACTACCGCCGCGCCAGCCGGAAATAGAGCTGCGCGAGCCGGTCCGGCAACTCCTCGACGCGATGAACCATCATGGTAGAGCCGCGCCCGAAAATCCGCGACGCCGCATTGATCCCGGTCTGGCCGAGCACGACGCCATAGGCATCGATACCGCCGGCATGCAGCCCGAGCGCCGCGCGTCGCGCGTCCTCGATCAGATCGAGCGGGTCGGCGACGTCGATATCGGACGGCTCGCCGTCGGTCAGCACGATGACGAGCTTGCGTGCGGCGCTCGTTTTCCTGATCACCTGGCCCGCATGACGCAGTGCGGCGCCGAGCCGGGTCGATAGTCCCGAAGCGAGCCCGGCCAGCCGCGCCATGGAGCTGCGGTCATAGCTTTCGTCGAATGCCTTGACGCTGGTCATCCTGACGTCTTCGCGGCCGTCGGAGGCAAAGGCGAGAAGGCTGAAGGGATCGCCGAGCCGGTGCATCGCTTCGGCAAGCACCGCGACTGCGAGCCGCTCGACATCGAGGGTCGTGGCGCCGGAAGCCAGCCGGTCCCGCGTCGATTCCGAGATATCGATCAGCAGCAGCCCGGCAAGATCGCGGTGCACCGACGTCGACGAGCGGAACACCCGCGGGTCGGGCTGGCGGCCGGTCCGCAGCGCGATGCCGGCCTCCAGGATCGCGTCGATGTCGAGATCATGGCCGTCATGTTGCCGGTTGAGGCGGATTTTCCGCCCGATCTTCACGCCCCGCACCAGCCGTCCGATCCGGCTGCGCAGCACGTCGGCGCGATCCAGCGCGGCCTCGACCGATCGATGGTCGCCGGCGCGCGCAGCGACTTCGCGCACCACGGTCCATTCCGGGCGCTCGATTCCGTGCACGCGGTCCCATTCGGGATAGCGTGCGATGACGACGCCGCGCTCATCCGGCGCGACCGGACGGCCGCGACCGATCGTGCCGTCGGCTTGGTCTGGTTCGGTCGTCGCGTTGCCGGCGTCGCGCGTTTCCTGCCGCTCCATCCGGACCGCGTCGATCGGAAGTTCGATCACCTCGCCGGAAGGCGGCGCAGTCTCGGCAAAATCCCACAGACCCAGACCATCGTCGCGATAAACCGGTTCGACGACATACGTCTTGGCGTTGAACTGCACCCGCATCTGGCCGAGGTCGTTGCCGAGCAGCATTCCGATCTCCCGGCTGATGGCGGGATCGTCGATGCGCGGCAACGCGGCCGCAAACATCGCGCGGCCCTTGGCGACAAACGCATCGTCATCGGCGTAGGCCGGATCGAACAAAGCGCGGGCGAGGCGCGCGAGCAGGACTGGCGCGGTCGCCACGCCGGTGGGGCCTGCGACATGATACGGCGACCACAGCCGCCGCAGGCCCGGCAATTGCCGCATCGCCAGGCTCTCGATGCGGGCGTCCTCGACCAGATTCACGAGGGCGATCTGCAACGGCTTCAGCGTGCCCGCCGGAAACAGGCCTTGCCCCAGCACCAGATGCGCCTGGGCATGCGCGGCCGCGGCGCGGAACAGCGTGCGGGCGGTATCGCCCTGCACGCCCCGATAAACCTCCGGCAGTCTGATGATGGGCCCCGCGATCGATGTGCGGCGCTGGGTGGTCTGGCTGTTGTCGGAGGGCAGGCTGCGCAGCAGGGGGACGCGACCCCACAGCGCGGTCACGAACGCCTTGAGCTCGACCTCGGTTTCGAGAAAGCCAACGCTGCCGAGATCGCGCGCGATCATGCGGCGCGCGAGCTCGTCCTGCAGTGAAAAGAACGCGATCCGCCGGGACTTGTTGCCGGACGCCGCGCGCAATCCGGCGGCTGTGAAATTCTCGAAAACCTCGATGGTGCCGGGCGCGAGGATCTCGCCGAGGTGAGAGGCGACCAGTTCGACCGACTCCGGCGCTTGTCGCGCCAAAAGCTCCATGGTCCGCCACCATCGCGCCAGCG
>NZ_JBAURI010000436.1:0-1595 GCF_049581145.1 Bradyrhizobium sp. | reverse complement strand
CCGCCAATCTCTCCAACACGCTCAGCACCGCAGCATTGTCGTCGAACGCATACATCCTCTCCGTCCGAGCCCTCAACTCCGCCGACGTCTGCGCCCCGCGCAGCAGCAGCAAACAAATCACCGCGACCTCATCCCGCCGCAAGTTCAGAACATCCCTCACCCGATGCTCGAACTTAGTAGCCCGCGATTCCGCAATCGTCCGCACCAACCCCAGCTGATCCAGTTCAAACAGCGCAGTCCGCACCTCGGCCTCGCTCAACTCCATCACCGGCTCGCGACTGCTCTTCTGATTGCAAGCATTCACCGCAGCATTCAAACTCAGCGGGTAATACTCCGGCGTATTGATCTCTTTCTCAATCAACGCCCCCAGCACCCGCGCCTCAACCACATTCAACTCAACCATCCCTCAATCCTACCGAACCCCGCCCGGACCTCTCGCGCTTGGCTTCGTGATACCTTGCGGCTGATGCGTTCCATACGAAACCGGAAGTTATTGGGAGCGTTACTGCTAGTCGGCTTCGGTGCCGCTCTGGTAACGACCTTCGGCTTGGTCGAGCTCCATGACGAGATCCTGAAGTCGTCCTTTGAGCAGGGCGACCAGGCTCTCCAAAGCTGGGTCCACGGCTTTGCCACACCGCTCCTCACCGAGATGATGCGCGGCCTCAGCTGGATTGGTTCGCCCTTCGTGCTCGCGCCCTCAGTGTCCCTCGCCGCGGCATTGCTCTGGTGGCGCGGCATGAAAGACGACGCAGTCCTCGTAGCCGCCGCCGCCCTCGGCGGTATCGCTCTCGACGAGGTCATGAAGCTCCACTTCAAGCGCCTCCGCCCCGACGTCCCCTGGGCCTTCGTGCATGAACACAGCTTCTCTTTTCCAAGCGGCCACTCGGTCCTCGCCATCGTCCTCTACGGTGTCATCGTCTACAAGACCCAGGACAAGCTGCGCCACCCGTGGGCCAAGGCGGCCTTGATGATCGGGGCATTCCTCATGGTGGCGGGCATCGGCGTCAGCCGCGTGTATCTCGGTGTGCATTACCCCAGCGACGTCGCCGGAGGCTACTTTGTCGGCGCAGTCTGGCTCGCTGCGGTCATTGGCTCGGATCTGTGGGTACAGGGCTAGACCACGGCAGTGCGCCGACCCCTCAAGTCGTGACGCCCTCGTCGCCCTGTCCCTTCGCTATCTCGACAGCGCAGGCCTTCGATCGCGACAGAAACCGCACGCCCGTCCCCGCCTCCAGCGAAAAGCTGTCAATGTCGCCGGGAATCACATCCAGCACCAACTGCGTCCGCGTCAGATATTCCGCCTGCGAGTGCCCCACATAAAACGGCGTCTCCTCGACCGTCCCCAGCAGCACGTCCCGCGACCCCACGCGAAACTCTCCCAGCCGAAAGCACAACGGCACACTCCCATCGCAACATCCGCCCGACTGGTGAAACATCAGCGGCCCATACTCTTCCCTCAGCTCATGAATCAACTTCACCGCCGCCGCCGTAGCCACCACTTGTTCCGCCAACCTCGACCTCCTCTGCGTAAGTCCGCTCACGCCGCTTCAACCTACGCAAGAGTATGGCCCTCCCCGTCAACGATTAGCCAGCCC
>NZ_JBAURI010000435.1:0-5602 GCF_049581145.1 Bradyrhizobium sp. | reverse complement strand
GTCGATGATGTCGCTCATGTCCGTCGGCCCGCTGTCATTGCTTCAAGGAGTCGCCGGGCATGGCGCGGATCGACCATGGTTCGCCGTCGCTGCCGCTCTTGATGTCGTCGATTTTCCAGCCGCCTGTTTGGTGCACGAACGCGTAGCGCACGACCTCATCCTCGAATGTGTTACAGCGCGGTTTATAGACGACAAGCTCGGTACCGCGCGGCCTGAATTGTTTTCATATGTTGCTGCGGGCCGAACGGCGTCGTGAACGCGCCGACCAATAATGATGCTGTTTCGCAGCCCTTGCGAGGAGACGGCGGATGGCGATAAACAGGATTGGAGAGCCGCCCGGCTTTCCATGCGGGCGTGCCGCAACAGCGCCCCTGCCTTGGTCAAATGAGGAAACTTCCATGAAGCTCGTGCTGATCCTGCTCGGCGTTGTCCTGCTCGTAATTGCCGCCGTCTATTTCGTGGTTCCGGCGGATCAATTGCCGGGCTTTTTTCCGGGCCATGAGGACGGCGTGACGCGGGTTCACATGAAGCATGGTGTCATCTCCGGCGTCGCGGGACTCGTGCTGCTCGCAGCCGGCACCTGGGTGGGACGCCGGTGAGCGAGGTCGTCGACACGCCGGCACCGCGCGGCGGGCTGTCACGAATGTCGCGCCGCGTGATGAACCTCGCTTATCTGCTGACCCAGAATGCGCGCCGCCATGGCGGCCGCGCCGGCTTCATCTGGGGCGACAGATCCTGGAGCTGGCGCGAGATCGACGCTGCGGTCTCTGCGCTCGCGGCGGCGTTGGCCGCGCGCGGCATCGTCAAGGGCGACCGCATCCTGGTGCATTCCAAGAATTGCGAGGAGATGTTCTGGTCGATGTTCGCGGCCTTCCGGCTCGGCGCGGTCTGGGTGCCCACCAATTTTCGCCTGATGCCGGATGAAGTAGCCTATCTGGCCGCAGCGTCGGGCGCAAAGGCGTTCCTGTGCCACGGCGACTTTCCCGATCACGCCAAGGCCGTGACGGAATCGGCGTTCACCTGGCGCATCGGGGAAGAAGGCTCGTTTGGCGAGACGAGCTTGCGCGGGGCGATGGCGCCGCATGCAGGCGCCGTGGTCGGCAATGTCGCCGTCGAGCATGACGATCCCTGCTGGTTCTTCTTCACCTCGGGCACCACCGGCCGGTCCAAGGCGGCGGTCCTGACCCATGGCCAGATGGCCTTTGTCATCACCAACCATCTCGCCGATCTCACGCCGGCCACGACGGAGCGGGATGCCGCGCTGGTGGTCGCGCCGTTGTCGCATGGCGCCGGCGTGCATCAATTGATGCAGACGGCGCGCGGCGTACCGACAATCCTGATGCCGACCGAACGCTTCGACATCGCGGAAGCCTTCCGGCTGATCGAGGCCCATCGCGTCAGCAATCTGTTCACGGTGCCGACGATCCTGAAGATGATGGTCGAGCATCCCGCGGCCGATCGTTTCGACCATTCCTCGCTGCGCTACGTGATCTATGCCGGCGCGCCGATGTATCGCGAGGATCAGAAGGCGGCGCTGCGGACTCTCGGCAAGGTGATCGTGCAGTATTTCGGCCTCGGCGAGGTCACCGGCAACATCACGGTGCTGCCGGCCGAACTGCACCAGGCGGAGGACGGCCCGCAGGCGCGGATCGGCTCTTGCGGCTATGAGCGCACCGGCATGCAGGTCTCGATCCAGGGCGATGACGGCCGCGAGCTGAAGCCGTTCGAGACCGGCGAGATCTGCGTGATCGGCCCCGCGGTGTTCGCCGGCTATTATGACAATCCCGAGGCCAACGCCAAGGCGTTCCGTGACGGCTGGTTTCGCACCGGCGATCTTGGCCACATGGATGAGGAGGGCTTTGTCTATATCACCGGCCGCGCCTCCGACATGTACATCTCCGGCGGCTCCAACATCTATCCGCGCGAGGTCGAGGAGAAGATCCTGACCCATCCCGGCATCGGCGAGGTCGCAGTTCTCGGCGTGCCAGATCCAGTCTGGGGCGAGGTTGGCGTTGCCGTCTGCGTCCCGCGCGACGGCGCGGAAGGCGTGACGGAGGCGGAGATGGCCGCGTTCCTTTCGCCAAAAGTCCCGCGCTACAAGATGCCGAAGCGTTTCTTCTTCTGGGAGGCGCTGCCGAAGTCAGGCTACGGCAAGATTCCGAAGCGGTTGGTGCGCGATGAGCTGGAAGCGCGCGGGCTGCTTGATCTCACCAAGCAGACCGGTTGACCGGAGCAGGCGATGCGGCGGATCGAGCAGCCCGGACAGCCCGTGGCCGAACGCATCCAGTGGGTCGAGGCGCGCGGCCGCGCCTTTTCCTTCACGCTGGAGGCCGGCCTGCCGCTGCTGGAAGCCGTTCGCCGCGGCTTCGCTGCGCGGGGGTTTGCTGGCGGCACGCTGAACATCAGCAGCGGCGCGCTCGGGCCGTTCGGCTATGTCATGCCGGCGCTGTCGAAGACCAGCGAGCATGCGGCATTCTATAGCGAGACGTTTCGGCCGTCCGGTCTGACGCGGCTGAAGCTTGCGGCCATGACGCTGGGACAGCGCGATGGCGCGCCCTTCTTCCACTGTCACGGTCTTTGGACGGAGGCCAGTGGGCGCAGCTGCGGCGGCCATATGCTGCCCGAGGAGACGTTCGTGGCCGCGCCGTTCGAGGTCGGCGCGTTCGGGATCGACGGCGCGGTGTTTGCAGCCGCGCCTGACCCGGAGACGAACTTCAAGTTGTTCGGTCCGGTGGCAAGCAAGGCCGGCGGTGCCAAAACTACGGGCAGCGCCTTCGCGTTGCGGCTGCGGCCGAACCAGGATTTTGCCGGGAGCATCGAGACTTTCTGCCGCGATCGCGGCATCTCGCGCGCGAAAATCCATGGCGGCGTCGGCTCGACCATCGGCGCGCGCTTTACCGATGGGCGGATCGTCGATCCCTTCGCGACCGAGATCGCCATCATTTCAGGCGGCATCGTGGCCGGCGCCGGCGGTGCGGCCGAAGCCGAGCTTGACATCGGGCTGGTCGACTACACCGGCGGCCTCGCCGAGGGCCGGCTGATCCGCGGCGACAATGCCGTGCTGATGACCATGGAGCTGGCGCTGGAGGTGCTCTGACATCAGCACGGGAGACATCGCGGTCCGTTCGGCGGCCGTTGCGCGTGTTGGTCAGGTATGCAGATATTGCTCGCGAAGGTGGTGCCTGCGGTAGCGATAATGATGCCAGCGGCGGTGGTGATGCCGATGATGCATCGCATCTGCTGCTTTCGGCGTTTCCGCCTTCACCTCTTTCGATGTGTCCTTCGGCGCGTCCTTTGCGGTGTCTTTGGGCGCTTCCGGCTTGATGTCCTGTGCCACCGGCACCGGTGCGTCCTTCTTCACCTCTTGTGAAGCCTGCTTGGGCGCGTCTTTCGTGACGACGACCGGCGTCGGTTTCGTCACCGCCATGACTTTCGGCGCTTCCTTGGTCGCGGCGGCGGCTGCCGGCTTCGCGGGATCCGCCACGGTGATGGTGATGACCTCGGATTGCACCGGGGGATTGAACGGAATGTGGGTCCAGTTTCCGAGCTCGAGTTGCAGCGTGTGCTTGCCCGGCGGCAGGGTTACCATCGCCTCGGTCTGGCCCTTGCCGTAGTGAATGTGCTTCTCGTCAGACATCAGCGGCTGGGTCAGTTCCTCGGGCGTCAGCGTGGTGTCGATCAGGAGATGGTGGTGTCCGACATTTTCCTTGTCGGTGCCGGCAGGCGCGATCCCCATGTTCGAGGTCAGCCCGAACTGCACCTTGAACGGACTGGTGACGGTGTCACCGTTCTTTGGGTTGATGATGTAGGCGCGCGCGCCGGCAGGCGACGGTGATTGACCGGTATCCGACGTCGCCGGTTTGGCCGGAGCCGTCGCTGGCTGTTGCGCAAATGCGGGCCCGGTTGCAGCCGCAATCGTTGCGGCGATGAGGACGCCGGTTTTGAACTTGAACATGGATTGCCTTTCGAGGACGGACGTGAGGACGGACTTGGAGAAGCTGTGAACGCGCCTCGCCCTGGCGGCTTGACGCTGTCAGCGACGCTGCCAAGCTGCGCCGTGCCGACCGGATCGCTTCCGGCAGCCGCGGCCTGCAATTGCTCGGACGCGTCACTGATCGCCCTATGTCGATAGCAAACGAGGCTGAAACTTGACCGATCGCAAGCGCCAACAAGGCGGCTGATCCGCGGCGACAATCCCGCATCCATGATCAGCGGGCGAGGGGCTTTCGCCGTTTGCGCACGTGGACATTGATGTCGACATCAATTTTGCTGACACAGCGCTGTTCGGTGCGGTGCGAGCCGCCCTCATGCCAGGGGCCGGGGCGCGCCCAGGCGTCGCGGACATGGGCCAATCTCAGGCAGCGCCATTGCGGCAGCGGGCCCGAGCTCTCGCCGGCGAATTGCCAGGCCAAGACGACCTCTTCGCCGTTTTTGTTGGTGCCGATGACATGCGGGCACAGCTCGCGATGGCGGCCGTCATACTTGCAGACCACCTGCTGCTCGGCGAGGATCGCATTGCGGAAAAGGGCGTAGGCAGAGGAGGGCATCGGCAGCCATCGTGTCGGCACGGAGCATCGCATATTGGAGCGCCTGCCTGTACCAACGCGCCACTTCCATATCAGCGCCGTTCCCACTATGTTCCGAACCTGCCTGGACACTGGACCCGGATTTTGCATGAGTTCGCGACGCAAGCGCGACATCAAGATGCCGGCGCCGTATCTCCGGCGGGTCTGGCTCGACCCCGCACGCGCTCCTGATCGCGCCGCCTATCCGTTCTGCCTGCCCTTTCTGCAGGACAATTTCGAGCTGAGCTTCACCTCGGCCATTACCATCATCGTCGGCGAGAACGGCACCGGCAAATCCACGCTGCTCGAGGGCATAGCCGTGCTGGCGGGCTATGACGAAGCCGGCGGCGGCAAGGGCTATATGCCGGTCGATCATTCCCGGGCACTGGAAAAAATGGGCGGAGCGCTGTCGAAGGCGCTGCGCGCAAGCTGGCTGCCAAAGATCACCAATGGCTGGTTCTTTCGGGCCGAGAGCTTTTTTCCGTCGCGAGATATCTCGATGAGGCCGCACGCGAACCGTTGAGCGGACCGCCGCCCGACTTCCTTTCGCATTCCCACGGCGAGGGCTTTCTGCGCTTCTTCGAGGAGCGCTGCCAGCGCCAGGGCATCTTCATTTTCGACGAGCCGGAATCGGCGCTGTCGCCGGCGCGCCAGATCGAGTTCCTGAAGCTGCTGCGGCGCATGGAGCAGTCCACGATCTGCCAGGTCGTGATGGCCACCCATTCGCCGCTCTTGATGGCCTATCCCGACGCGACGCTGCTGCGGCTGTCGAAATACGGGTTGGAGCCCGTGACCGTGGAGCAGACCGATCACTACAAGACGCTGCGCGAGTTCTTCGACGATCCCAGAGGATTCGTCGAGGCGGCGATCGGGGAGTGAGGGACCTCACTCGAATACCAGACGTCAGGGCCGACCGTTCGCAATCAGGCTGCGCGCGATGTCGTCAATCTGGTCGAACATCAGGTCGGGCTGCCGCGCCTCCAGAGCTTTGCGCGCGGCAAAGCCCCAGGTTACGGCGCCGCAGGCGATGCCGGCGG
>NZ_JBAURI010000434.1:0-1573 GCF_049581145.1 Bradyrhizobium sp. | reverse complement strand
CTCGACATCCGCCTTAACGGCTCCGGCCTGATCGGCGGCGACAAGCTCGCGGCCCAGCTCGAGGCTTCGATCGGCAACACGCGGATCGAGGAATTGCCGTTCAAATTCGCCACCGTAGCGACCGAAGTTCGCACCGGCCACGAGATCTGGCTGACGCATGGCCGGCTGGTGGATGCGATGCGCGCCTCCTACGCGCTGCCCGGAATCTTCGCGCCGGTCCTGATCGGCGACCGCTGGCTGGTCGACGGCGCGCTGGTCAATCCGGTGCCGGTGTCGGCGGCGCGCGCGCTCGGCGCCGAAATCGTCATCGCCGCCACCCTGTCCAGCGACATCTTCACCCATTCCACCACGATCTATGCGCATGGCGCGCCGGCCGAAGCGCGGGACCCGGACATCGCGCCGGCGCCACAGAGGCGCGGCATCGGCCGGTTCTTCTCGCCCGAGCGCACCGTGAAGCGGGAGTTCTTCGGCAGCGGCGGCCGGCCGGGCATCTCCTCCGTCATGGTCGATGCCTTCAACATCATGCAGGACCGCATCACCCGCGCGCGGCTGGCCGGCGATCCGCCGGACCTGTTGATCTCGCCGCGGGTCGGCCAGATCGGCTGGTTCGACTTCCACCGCGCCAGCGACCTGATCGACATGGGCGCGCGCGCCGCCGAGCGCGCGATCGACTCGATCCAGGAAGCGATCCACATATTGGCGCCCAACGCCGCGCCGGCAAAGATTCCCTAGGGGCCAGGCTGCGGTCGAGCAGCCGGCCCGCGGGCCGGCCGCGGCATGGGCTTGTCCGCATCCTGCGCTCGCGATCAGGCGGTCTTGATGTATTGGCGCATCGCTTCCTGCTCGCTCTCATATTCCTGCACGCGCCATTTGACGATGTCGCCGATCGAGATCAGCCCGACCACCCGATCGCCTTCGATGACGGGGAGATGGCGGAACTTGCCCATGGTCATCATTTCCATGATCGCCCCGACGGTGTCGCTGCGCCGGCAGTTCACGACCTTGCGCGTCATGACCTCGCTGACCGGCTCGTCGAGCACGGCGGCACCGCGCTCGCCCAGCACGCGCACGATGTCGCGCTCCGACAGGATGCCTTCGATGCGGCCCTGGCTCATCACCAGCACGGCGCCGATCTTGCGCTCGCTGAGCATCCTGATCGCGACGGACAATTTTGCGTCCGGCTCGACGCTCAACACCTGCTGGCCCTTGGCTTCGAGAATGGCACGTACCGTCATGGTCGTCTCTCCCTGAATCCGGCCGCACCCGTGCAACGAGCACAGCCCTCGTTTCCTCGAATTTTCAACGGTTGGACGCCGCTTTTTTGCGGGCGCCGGGTCCTGCGGCTCTGCTTGTTCGCGGACTTGCGCCGCTACCCGACGAGACCTGTGATGATGGATCAATTCCGGCAGCACTGCAAGGGAATCAGAAATACGTACTAATGCTGCCTAATGCTGCGACGGCGGGTTCGACAACGCAGTTGCAGCATCGCCGCCTGTGCGCGGTACCGGGTCGAACAGCGAGAACAGGATCAGGCCGGCGAAGAAGCCGCCGATATGGGCCTGCCAGGCGACGC
>NZ_JBAURI010000433.1:0-1755 GCF_049581145.1 Bradyrhizobium sp. | reverse complement strand
CAGTAGGACTTCGCGCTCGAACTCGCTTAGCTCGAAAAGGCGGGTCAGCGCGTCGATGGCCGGCGGCGTCCGCATTTTCCACCGTACGCCAGCGCCTGTGGCCGCGCCCGCAGTCTCCGATTTGTCGCCGAGCAGGTCCTTGAGACGGGCAAACTCCGCAACCAGGTGCGCCTGGTTGGCGTCGAGCCAAACGGATTTGCGCGCTGCCTGCCGCATCACGTCACCTGAACCGATGGGCCAGTGAAAACCGGCGGCGACTTGGTCATGTCAATGATCGGGCTGTCGATGCCGTCGACGCGCAGTCGCACGGGCACCGAACGCCCGGTGGGCTGCAGGGTCGCAAAGGTGAATGAAGGCGAATTGGTCGGCGCCGCGAAAGGATTAGCCGGCGCCTCCTGGCTGCCAATCAGCAATGACGCCTGCTGCCCGACACGCAGATAAGGCGTGCACGGAACGGTGACGGAGACGGCAGTACCGGAGGCCAGCGTGCCGGGCTCCCAAGCCGCGGCGATTTTGGGTGCGATCGCGAGTGGCAGGCCGTTGGACATCAGCGTGTCGCTGCCCTGCGGCACTTGTGTTGACAAGAGGTAGACGCCGGCCGGCAGGTCGGTCGGGTTCGCTTGCAGCGGCGGCAGCGATGGATTGAGTACGGTGAACTGGAACGAATTGGCTTGCACGTTTGTGAGCGACGTCAGGGTCTGCTTGATGCCGAGACGAGGATTGGACAGGACGACGCCAGCGGCGGCGCTGAGATTTGAGCCCTGCACGGTCACGACGTCGCCGAGGCAGGCGGCCGGCTGCCCGACGGACGGATCGACCTCGGTGAGCGTCGGCAGCGGCGGCGTCATGCTGGCGACAGCGGAGATCTGGCGCTGCAGCACCGGTAACGTCGAGAGGAGCGGTGCGTGCGACTGGATCAGCACGGTCGAGACCTGGAACGGGAAGGTGGGCCGATAGTCCGCTTTCAGCGCAGTCCACAGCCATGCGAGTTCCTCGCGGCCGAGCGTCGCGGGCGCAAGCTTGATCATCTCGATCTGGTCGGCGATCCCCGAGGCCGCCAGCAACGTCGATAGGGAGTTTGCTGCCGGCAAGTTAGCGAGCGTGCTGCGGATCTGGCTTCGCGGCAGGATGGGGTTTTCGTGGATGAACTGCACGCCGAGGCCAAGCAGGATTTCAGCTTCGTAATCCTCCGACGCGTAGGCGGTCAGCAGATAATGCAGGTCGAGCGCGAGCGGGGGATTGGCGATGCGTGTGGCGCCATCGGCGGCGACGGCAGGCAATTCAACATTGCGCCAGGCGGAGTTCAACGTCACTTGATGCAGAAACAAGTTCACCTGCGGTTGCGTGCCGGTGCCGAGGCTCGCCTGGACGATATCGGGCGCCACAGCCGAGGCCTTGGGCGATCCGATGTTCGCGTTCGTCAGGATGCTTTGCAGCAGGCTTTCCAGAACCGCGGTGACGCCGGCAATTCCGAGGGCGTTGCTCACGATGCGCTCCCGTTACGCCGTTTGAGATAGTCGTCGAGCGCCATGGCGTTGCGGCGCGGCGTGGTGACAGTCGGATGCACCGGAGTCGGAGGAGCTGCGGTCACCTCGATCCGGCCGATATGAATGTGCACCTCGTGCGGTTCGATCGCTGTCCGGTGCGCGTCCTGCTCGCGGCGGGCTGGGCCGGGGTTGATCGACGCGGGCTGAGGGGGCGCACGTGCGGCCGGCGTCGAGTCCAGCGTGCCGACGGCCGTGGCCAGTAGCGGTG
>NZ_JBAURI010000432.1:0-3735 GCF_049581145.1 Bradyrhizobium sp. | reverse complement strand
GCCAGGCGTAGTTCATGTCGGCGCCGATTTCCTTGGACGCCATGACGTCGAACGCGCCGCCATAGGCCTTGCGCGTGATCAGGGTGACCAGCGGGACCGTGCATTGCGAATAGGCGAACAGCAGTTTCGCGCCGTGCTTGATCAGGCCGCCATATTCTTGGCTCGTGCCCGGCAAAAAGCCGGGAACATCGACGAAGGTCACGATCGGGATGTTGAAGGCGTCGCAGAAGCGGACGAAGCGCGCCGCCTTGCGCGAGGCATCGCTGTCGAGCACGCCCGCCAGCACCATCGGCTGGTTGGCGACGAAGCCTACGGTACGCCCGGCGATACGGCCAAAACCGGTGACGATGTTCTTGGCAAAGGCTTCCGAGATCTCGAAGAAATCGCCCTCGTCAACGACTTTCAGGATCAATTCCTTCATGTCATAGGGCTTGTTCGGGTTGTCCGGGATCAACGTATCGAGCGACATGTCGACGCGCTCGATGTCATCGAAGCTCGGCCATTCCGGCACGCCGTCGGTGTTGTTGGACGGCAAAAAGTCGATCAGCCGGCGCATCTGCAACAGCGTCTCGACATCGTTCTCGAACGCGCCGTCGGCGATCGAGGAGCGCGTCGCATGCACCGAGGCGCCGCCGAGCTCTTCGGCGGTGACGACCACGTGGGGGACGGTCTTCACGACGTCGGGCCCGGTGACGAACATGTAGCTCGTGTTCTTCACCATGAAGATGAAGTCGGTCATCGCCGGTGAATAGACGTCGCCGCCGGCGCAAGGCCCCATGATCACGGAGATCTGCGGGATCACGCCGGACGCGATGACATTGCGGCGGAACACATAGGAATAGCCAGCCAGCGCGGCGACGCCTTCCTGGATGCGCGCGCCGCCGGCGTCATAAAGCCCGATGATCGGCGCCCTCGCCTTCATCGCCATGTCCTGGATCTTGACGATCTTCTGGGCGTGGGTTTCCGACAGCGAGCCGCCGAACACGGTGAAGTCCTTGGCAAAGACGAAGGTCTTGCGGCCGTTCACGGTGCCCCATCCGGTGACGACGCCGTCGCCCGGCACCTTGGTCTTGTCCATGCCGAACTCGCTGGATCTGTGCTCGACGAACATGTCGAATTCCTCGAACGATCCCTTGTCGAGCAGCAGCTCGATACGCTCGCGCGCCGTCAGCTTGCCGCGGGCGTGCTGCGCCTCGATGCGCTTTTCGCCGCCGCCGAGCTTGGCGCCCGCGCGCCGTTCCGCCAGGGTGTCCAGGATATGCTTCATCTGTCGTCCGCCCGTCCTCTTCGCAACAAATTCTGCGCCTTCTAACACGCCGGTTTCCGATCGGGAAACCGGCTTTCAGCACCCTCCGGTGCTGCGGGCGAACGGAAAGATCAGATAATTCAGGGAATTAACTCATGAGCGAAAGTCCAGCGCCAGACTCAACCGGGGCCGTCACCGGCGGCGTCAGGATCCTGCTCCGCCTCGAAGGGCTGACGCTGCTCCTGGGCATGGTGGTGCTGTATGCCGCCTGGGGCGGCTCGTGGTGGATTTTTCTCGTGCTGTTTCTGGCGCCGGACCTGAGCTTTCTGGCCTATCTGGCCGACGCCGAGATCGGCGCGGTCTTCTACAATGCGGTGCACAGCTACATGATCCCGGTGGCATTGCTGACGCTCGGCTTCGGCTTTGCCGGACCGCTGACATTGTCGATCGCGATGATCTGGCTCGCCCATATCGGCTTTGACCGCGCGCTCGGCTACGGCTTGAAATATTCGGCCGGCTTTGGCTTCACCCATCTCGGCCGCATCGGACGGGCGGCAAAGCAGGTGTGAGGTGTCGCTCAGACATCCACTTCGTCATGGCCGGCCATCCACGTCTTTCTTCCTCTCCCTCGACGCGGCAGCGAAAGGCGTGGATGCCCGGAACAAGCCCCGGGCATGAGATGTGGAGGCGCCGCGGTGCCTGTCTCACTTCTCTCCGACCTTGAACGGCTCTTCCTTGCCGGGCGGCACGGTCTCTTCCGCCATCGCCAGGATCATCGCGACCATGACGTAGTTGCCGGCGACCGCGGTCAGGTCGACGATCTGCTGATCGTTGAAAATCCTTTTCGCCCGCGCGTAGGTCTCGTCCGACACTTTCTGCGTGGTCGTGAGCTCGGTGACGAAGTCGTAGACCAGCGCTTCGTCCTCGGCCATGCCGGCTGGCCGCTTCCCCGCCTTCAAGTCCGCGATGACGTCCGGCGACAGACCCGCCTTGGCCGCGAGCGGCGCATGGGCGAACCACTCGACCTGCGAGCGCCACTGCCGCCCGATGATCAGGATCGCGAATTCGTTCAGCCTGGTCGGCACCGAGGTCTGCCAGCGCAGATAATAGAACAGATCGAACAGCCGCTGGCCCAGCACGGGACTGCGGATCATCGGATTGTAGGGTCCGCCGATGCCGACGCTGGACACCTTCATGATCTCTTCGCCGAGCGGCTTCTGCTTGCCGTCGAGCTGATCCATGGTGAGCTGCGGGAAGCGCGGTTCCTTGCTGGTCGCGGGTTGCGCGAACAGCGTGGCCGCGAGCCAGCCGCCGCCGGCGGCGACCGCGAGCGAAGTTAGCCAGATCGTTGGGGGGTGCATGTTTCCTCCGGTTTGTTGGTAATCGAAGGAACTTAGGCGGGCGAAGCCGCGCGGGCCAGGGCCTTTGGAACCCGATTGAACCCAATCGGCATTTCCGCGTTACCGGGAGCAATCCGAAAAAATGGAGATCCCCATGACCGGATCCACGATCGCCAGAACAGCCCTGCTGCTGACCGTGCTGGCTCTCCCCTTCGGCCCGACCGAAGCAGCCCTCTCACCGTTCCGCGCCATGGCCGGCGCCTGGATGGGCGGCGGCACGATCAGCATGGCCGATGGCGAGCAGGAGCGGCTGCGCTGCCGGGCAGCCTACGACGTCGCAGGAAGCGGCGCGGAGCTGCGGCTCAATCTGCGCTGCGCCAGCCAGAGCTACAATTTCGATCTGGCGAGCGACGTGGTGGAATACCGCGACGGCGCCATCTCCGGCCAATGGACCGAGGCCAGCCGGGACGCTTCCGGCACCATCGAGGGCCGCGCGGTCGGCGATCACATCGAGGCCGCCGCGCGCGGACAGACTTTTTCGGCCGACCTGTCGCTGACGACCCGCGGCAACCGCCAGACCGTGTCGATCCGTCCGCAAGGCGGCGCGGACATCACCGCCGTCTCGCTGTCGCTTGAGCGCCGTTGAGAAATCAGATCGCCTCGATGTCCCGGAGGCAGGTTTGCGTCAGCGCCATGCGCTCGGGCACGAGGCGAGGCTCGACGCAATCCATGTTGAGCGCGAACACCGTATCTGTCGTGCTGTTTTCGACGTCGGCCTTCTCGGCCCAGCCGACCATCCAGCCGAGCGAGGGCTGGCCGCGTTCGGCGCCCAACAGCCCCGACTTGGCGCGGATGATGGACGAGGCGACCTTGGTCGCCGGCAGGATATCGCGCACCAGGTCCTGGCTGCGCTTACTGATCGGCAGTACGCCGCGCCTTAGCCGATCGACGAAATCGACCTGCTGCATCGGATCGATACGCAGATTTCCGGTCAGCCAGAACTGATCGATGCCGCCGCCGATATCGCGGTTGCCGTATTCCAGCAGATCGACATATTTCTGCATTCGCGCCTCGCCGATGCGGCGGGCGATCTCCTGATAGACCGGCACCGCGGAGGCCGCGATCGCCGTGCGCATTGTACGATCCTTG
>NZ_JBAURI010000431.1:0-14272 GCF_049581145.1 Bradyrhizobium sp. | reverse complement strand
AGCAACCGCGCCACCACCATCATGTAGAGCAGGCGCAGCACGAATGTCGCGCCCTGCCCGATCAATTTTGCGACCCCGCCCCGGACGACGCGGCGCTTCAAGATTTCCATTCGGCTCCCCGTTGCCTGGATCGCTTTGCCGGCAGCAATGATGGCTGCCGCAATAGCCCGTTCGCCCCAACCGCCGTCGGATCAGCCGATAGTTCCTGTCCGCGTCAAACGGGGACGTTCACGCCGAGCCGCGCCGGGCTCAGGCCGAATGACCTCAGTCAACGCAATTCGGCCGCCACGGCGTCTCCCCGCGCTCAGCCATTTCCTCGAGAACCTGCCGATCTCGCAAGGTATCCATGGCGCGCCAGAACCCCTCGTACTTGTACGCCATGAGGGCACCGTCCTCCATCAGGCGGCTGAACGGCTCCAGGACCAGTTCCTCGCCTTCCCTGATGTAATCGAAAATCCTGTTGCGGAATATGAAATAGCCGCCATTGATCCAGATTTCGGCCTCCTGGCTCGATCGGAACCGTCGAACCGTCTCTGCGTCAGTAAATTCAACGAGATGAAAGTTGAATGGAGGATGGACGGCGAGAAAGCAACCGATCTTGTCGCTTTTCCTGAAGCGCTCGATCATGTCGTCCAGCGGCACGTCGCAAAGGCCGTCGCTGTAGTTGGCGAGGAATATCTCCTCGTCCGCAACAAGATGACGCACGGCCAGAAGCCTCTGACCGATGTTGCGCCACATTCCGGTATCGACCAGCGCAATCTTCCAATCCGGCGGTTGCTGACCCAGGATGTCAACCTGTTCACCGTAATTCGAAATGACCAGGTCGCTGTTGGCCCAGCGATTCAGCTTGAGAAAATAGTCCTTGATCACATCGGCCTTATAGCCGAGGCACAGGACGAAATCCCGATGCCCGTATTGGCTGTAATAATGCATGATATGCCTCAGGATGGGCTGCTGGCCGACCGGGATCATCGGCTTGGGAATGCTCTCGGAATATTCTCTGATCCGGGTCCCGAAGCCACCGCAAAACAAAACGACCTTCATCCGACAAAACTCTCCGAGGACGATCAAAACCGTGATCAAACAGACGATCAATATCAGAATAGGCGATCGAATACGAACCAGGACCACAAAATTCGGCAGTATTGTAAACTCTGCGATTAAGGATAAATTCATCGCGCTGGCCGCAGCCGGCTTGTCTTGAGCTACCAAGGTCTACCGAAACAACGAACCAACTCCAGGCACGGGCCGCGCTGCCGCGGCCGCCCCTTTGGAGCGCTCGGTAGGCGGATCGGCAACGTTCAACACGACCTCATTGATGGAAAATGCCGTGATCTTTACTGAGACCAAATTGAAGGGCGCCTTCACTATCGACCTCGAAAGACGAGAGGATTCGCGCGGCTTCTTTGCCCGAGCGTTCTGTCAGAACGAGTTCAAGGTCCATGGGCTGAAGCCGGTTATCGCGCAGGCGAACATTGCCCATAATATCGCGAAGGGTACGCTGCGCGGCATGCACTTCCAGTATCCACCTACCGCCGAAACGAAACTCGTCCGCTGTACGCGCGGCGCAATCGTCGACATCATCGTCGATTTGCGGCCCGAGAGTCCCAGTTATCTCGATCACGTGGCGGTCGAATTGAACGAGGACAACCAGCGCGCGATCTACGTTCCCGAGCGGTTCGCACATGGCTATCAGGTCCTCGCCGACAACACGGACACCACCTACATGGTCGGCGAATTTTATACGCCTGAGGCTGAATCGGGCTTGATGTACAATGATCGACGGCTAGGCCTCAAATGGCCGCTGCCGATCGGCACGATTTCAGACAAGGACCAGAAGTTTCAGCTGCTCGATGACATCGAGCAGCAATTGAGGAAGAGAATGACAATCGGCTAGCCGGCACTGCCGCCACGCGATTGAAATCGCGCTACGCTCTACGACGGTGCGTCCGACCCTTGGAGACTACAGATGATACTCGTTGATCACGCACTCGAGGCGCGAGAGGCCGCCGGAAATCCGATCCGGGTTGGGATTGTCGGAGCCGGTTTCATGACGCAGGGACTGACAAATCAGATTTGTCGCAGCGTCCGCGGCATGAAGGTGGTCGCAATCTCCAATCGAAGACCGGAACGGGCGCGTGACGTCTATCAATATGCCGGGCAAGACCACGTCGACCAGGTTTCGACGCAGGCTGAGCTCGATCGGTCGATCAGAGCGAATGTTCCGGCGATCACCGACGATGCTCTGTTGCTGGCGCGTTCCGAAGTCATCGACGTCATCGTCGACGTCACCGGATCTGTGGAATTTGGCGCGCATCTCGCGCTCGAAGCGTTCAAGCATCGCAAAGACGTGGTGCTGATGAACGCCGAAATAGACGCAACCATTGGCCCTATCCTGCAGGTCTACGCCAAGCAACACGGCGTTATTCTCTCCGCATGCGACGGCGACGAGCCGGGCGTCCAGATGAACCTCGTCCGTTGGGTCAAGGGTATGGGCCTCATTCCGCGCGTGATCGGCAACATCAAGGGATTACAGGATCCCTATCGCAACCCGACCACCCAGAAGGGATTCGCCGAAAAGTGGGCTCAAAACCCAGCCATGGTGACGAGCTTTGCCGATGGCTCGAAAATCAGCTTTGAACAATCCATCGTCGCGAACGCGACGGGCTTCAAGGTGCTGTCGCGCGGCATGTCGCGCGGACAGGAATACCGCGGCGACATCATGCAGATCGGCAAGATCTACGACATCGATCAGGTCCGCGAGCTGGGCGGGGTGATCGACTACGTCGTGGGGACACCGCTGACGAAGGTCTATGTGCTTGCGGAACACGAAGATCCCAAGCAGCAGACTTACCTGAACCTGTACAAGATGGGAGAAGGTCCGCTGTATCCCTTCTTCATTCCCTACCATCTTGTCCATTTCGAAGTTCCATTCTCGATCGCGCGGGTGGCGCTGTTCAGAGATTCCGTGGCGCCGCCGCTTGCCGGACCGGTCGTCGAAGTTTGCGCAGTCGCCAAGCGGGACCTCAAGGCCGGCGAGACACTGGACGACTACGGGATGTATATGACCTACGGCGAAGCCGTGAATGCCCAGGAGATGCGGACCTCGCGCTACCTGCCGGAGGGGCTCGTGGAAGGCTGCAGGCTGCGGCGGGACATCAAGAAGGATGCCGTCCTCACCTATGCCGATGTCGACCTGCCTGCGGGACGTTTGTCCGATCGTCTCCGCGCCGAGCAATACCGTCATTTCACGGGCGATACATGGCTCGAGCGGTGGCTCGAGCAGCCTCATTCATCGGATAGCCTCGCGCTTGCGCACTGAGAGGCGTTCCGGCCAACGGCTGCCGATGCCCCCTCCCCAACGTGATCCTGAGTCCGCCGGAAAGGGATGTTCGGAAACGGTTGGTCAAGGCCGGCCGCTGATCGTCTGCTCCCAACAACGCAGATTCAAATTGGTGACGTTGGCACACCGCTCAATGTGCCATTTTGACAGCGACATGCCCGACTTGATCATCGCCATCATTTGAGCCGGGGTTGAATGCCGTTCATATTCGGAAGTTTGGACCACCAGGGAAGATCGTCATGACGCTTTGTGCGGGAGATTGGGTCGAAATCCGCTCCAAGGCAGAGATTCTCGCAACGCTTGACGAGAACGGCCGCCTTGAGGGCATGCCGTTCATGCCCGAAATGTTCAAATGGTGCGGCCAGCGCTTTCAGGTCTATAAGCGGGCGCACAAGAGCTGCGATACCCTGACCGGCAATTACGTCAATCGCCTGCTGCCAAACAGCGTCCATCTCGATCTTCGCTGCGACGGAAGCAGCCATGGAAGTTGCCAGGCCGCCTGCCTGATCTTCTGGAAACAGGCATGGCTGAAGCCGATCGATCAGGAAGCGTCCGCCTCGCCAGCGGCGCAAGCTGCGCGGCCCGGCGTGCCATCCGGTTGCTCGGAGGCCGACATCATCGAGGCGACACAGGCTCGAACCGGCTTGTCCGACGGCAAGCCAAAATACGTCTGCCAGGCCACCGAGCATCCCAACTACACCCAACCGCTGAAATGGTGGGACGCGAGACAATATGTCGAAGACTACACGTCCGGGAACTACACGCTGTCATGGATGCTCGGTCGCTTCGCCTATTTTGGCTTCATGTATGGCACCATGGCCAAGAGGCGCACAATCGGCCGACCCGCGCGCTGGCTCTATGACCGTTTCCAGGACTTTCTGAGCGGCGGCATTCCGTTCCCGAGAAAAGCCGGACTGCTTGCCTCGGGCAAGGATGCGCCGGCGGCCAACCTCGGCCTGCAACCAGGCGATCAAGTGCGCGTCAGGCCGTACGACGAAATCCTCAAGACCGTCGATACCTGGGGCCAGAATCGGGGCATGGCCTTCGACGCCGAAATGGTTCCCTACTGCGGCAAGGTCTTCCGCGTGCGAGCGCGCGTTCACAACTTCATCGACGAAAAGACCGGATACATGCGACACATGAAAACCCCCGCCGTCATTCTTGATGGCGTGTATTGCGCGTCCCGCTACAGCGAGAACCGGCTATTCTGTCCGCGGGCGATCTACTCGTGGTGGCGGGAAATCTGGCTGGAAAAGGTCACGCCAGCAGTCGCGCCGGTCGATCCGCCGAACAGGCAGAGTGAGCGAGCCGACAAGGCTTCTCGTTTGATCCACGCCGCTGACGGCCCGGAGCGGCGTTGAAGGCAACCGCCGCAATCCACCGGTCAAGACGCGGGCAGGAAAAAAGCTGATCGGCGTGCGTCAAAGCGCGCGCTCGATCTGTCGAGCGCGACGATAACGCCGGAACAGGAAACGCCACCTCTGCAGATTTCGCTGTCGCCGCCTGTGCCTGACCCCCTCGTCGAACATCATCCGATTGACGGGCGGCCTTGGATAATCAAGCCCATCGAGGATCTTCTCGGCTTCCCGAATCGCTTGGTTGAAGCTCTCATCCCAGGGCCATTCCGGGAGATCCCACGGTTTCGGTCCGCCAGCGAAATGCCAGATCGCCGGCTCAACGCCGACTTTGCGAGGATCCAGCACCATCATGTGCTCGGTCTGATAATTCCAGCGCAGCGGAAGGCGCCCTCGCCGCTTGCCGATGATGGCATTGAGCGCCGTCTGATCCGACGAGCGACAGAGTGCGGATTTGTTGATCAAAAAATCGATCGCCTCGGTTGACACTTCCTTCCATCCCGCACGGTCCACGAGCAAGACGCCGGTGTTGAAATAGTCGCGCCAGGCAACGCCGATGCTCTGCAGGTACGGCTGCCAATAACGACGAGGCTGCCGTATTTCGTGCTCATACAGGCAGAGGCAATCATCCGCCGCCAACAGGCCGCCCCGTGGAATAACCAGATCGAACAGCGAGTCGAGCGCCCCTCTTACCAGAACATCACCGTCGATATAGAGAAACTTCTCCACGTCGTTATCGAGGAAGTTCTCAAGCCAGAGCCGTGTCAGTGCGGAGACGGGAACCGCCTTGTCGGTGTGATGGGAGGAAAGCAGCGCAAGCTCATCGATCTTAACCGGTCGTACGCTGATGCCGATCGGAGCAAGGCGGCCGGCAACCGCCGACACAAGGTCCGCCTGGTCCTTGACCACGACATATTGGATCACATCGACATCAGTCCGAGACAGATTTCTCCGTGCCGAGATCGCGGAAGCAGCACCTGGAAGAATGTAGCCTTCGTCGCCGATGGTCACGACCGCATTGATAGCCACGTCAATCCTCTATTGCGCTGTTTCGACGTTGTCCTGATGCTGCGACGAAGCGCGAAGCTCGGCCCACGTATCCGGCCACAACGATTTCGCGACACTCACCTCCTGCCGGCGGTTGCGCAGAGCGAGCCAGGCCCATTCGGCGAGCGCCGACAGATAGCCGAACACTCCCGGCTCGCAGCCGCGCTGCTTCAATAACGCGAAATGCATGTCGTAGAGCGGCCTGTTTCCATCGTAGAACCGCCAAAGCAGCATCCGACGATAATAGTAGCGCAGGTAGGCCGCTTTACATTTGTCAAATTCCAAACGGCTCATGACGCTCGGGCCGTATCGATCAATCAACGCCACCCAATCGGCCTCATGCATCCTGTTCGGCCGCGTCAGCCGATCGGTGATCCGCCCTCCATGCACGCGCGTAAAACCGAGCCGCTCATGGACCAGCCCATACTTTCGGCCGATGACGGCCTTGAGGCACGCATCCACGTCCATCAGCATCTTGTCGTGCGAATAAAACGGATTGATCCGATCGAGGATGTCGCGACGGATGAGCTGATATTGCGGAGACGTCGCGAAATGCAATTGCATCAGATAGGACTTGACGAACCATCGACCGTCAAACACGGAAAGATTCGAAGGCAGGCCGCTGCGGCTGTCTTCCGCCCTTTCGCGAGGATCCGGACCGCTACGCCAAAGGCACCCGACGACCCCAATCGAAGGATCCCGTTCGGCGAGCGACACCATTTTTTCAATCGCGTCCGGGCTAATGAGGTCGTCGGCGCACAGGACCAGGAAGTACGTTGCCTCGCGCGGGCTGGACCGAACGGCAACTTCCCAGTTTTCTCTGATATCAAGCGTCTTCGAATTCCGTCCGATGACGAGCGGCACCCGCCCATTGCGAAATTTTTCGATGATCGACGGTGTCTCATCCGTACTGGCATTATCCAGCAATACATGAACCATCTTACCGTAGGTCTGCGCCTGAACGCAGCCCATGGTCTCTTCCAAGTACGCCGCGCCGTTATAGACCGGCGTCACGATCGCAACCAAAGGTAAATTCGCGCCTTCAGACGTCACGACACAACCTCGGATCAACGGTATCCGATAGGAGATCAGGCATTCCATGAATGAACATCGTATTGCGTTATCTCAACTGCCATTGTTGTCAATGGCGGACCTGATACGACCCGCGGAAGCGCCGGCCGTCACCTCACCCCCATGCCTGATCGTGCCAGGACGCCCCTCCGATGCTCGCTCACCCAACGCAGAAACCGATCCGGGCATTAGGGTTGATCGTTAACTCTTCCGGCTCACACAACGCCGCCCCAGCTGCTATCGTCCTCAAATTTGATCTGGCCTTTTGCAGGTTCGAACCCTAGACTCGCGGCTACAATTGACGGATCGCGGTTGAGCTCAGCAACGCGGCGGGAAATTCGATGATAGCCTTCAGCAGCTTCAGGCAGGTCAAACGGCTTCTCTGCCTGGGGGCCCACTCGGACGACATCGAAATCGGAGGCGGTGCAACCGTTCTCCGCATCATCCGAGAGAACCCGAGCGTTGAAGTCACGTGGTGCGTCCTCTCCGGCAACGAAGTGCGCCACGACGAGGCACGATGGGGCGCGGAGCGTATCCTCGGTCCCTCCGTAACGCGGTCGATCATGCTGCAGGATTTCGCCGATGCGCACTTTCCGGAGCAGAGGCAGAAGATCAAACAGTTCTTCGAGAATGACCTCAAGCCGATTGACCCCGACCTGATCCTGACCCACGCCAGGACCGATGCGCACCAGGATCACCGGACGGTCAACGAGGTGACGTGGAACACCTTTCGCGCGCATCAGATCTGGGAGTACGAGATCCCGAAATGGGATGGCGACCAGGTGCAACCGAATCTTTACGTTCCGCTCGATCCCGATGATGTCGCCACCAAGATCGCCACGTTGCGCGATGTGTTCGCAAGCCAGAGAGGCAAACACTGGTTTGACGAAGAGACCTTCCGCGGGCTGATGCGAATCAGGGGACTTGAAAGCAACACCCGCTATGCGGAGTCGTTTTTCGCCCGCAAATTCGTGGTCGCCTAGAGCGAGGGCCAAGCGTGCCGGTTCCATTGTCGAGTCAGCGAACCGCGGTCTGACAGCATGGCGTTGATACCTGCTGTTGCAGCTGTCCTGCTCTCGTACATCGTGCTGCTTCAGGCCGCCCCGTTCGATAATGCCGGAGCGCCGGACCGGCGCCAGAGGTCGTGGCCGCGTCGCGTGCTTGCCATGGAGCGCGCCCCCGTGCCTGGCCCGAAGAGCATGATGCATGATGCGAACGACTTCGAGTTGTTGTAACGAAACCAGAGCTCAACCATGAAATATCAGCCATCGCTCGACGGTCTGCGCGCCATCGCAATCACCGCTGTCGTGTTCTACCACGCCTACCCCAATCTGTTCGTCGGCGGCTGGATGGGGGTTGATATCTTCTTTGTTTTGAGCGGCTATTTGATCACGACAATCTTGAAACGGGAGATCGATGAAACCGAGGGGCTCTCGTTCAAGAATTTTTATATGCGGCGACTTTTGCGACTGGGCCCAGCCGCCGCAAGCCTCTATGTCTTTGAAATCTTCCGCGCGGTCTTCAATTCCCCTCATCGCACCGAGATACTACAAGCCACGCTTGTAAGCGCGCTCTACTTCATGAACTGGAACCAGGCCTTCGATCTGTTCCCGCAGGACATTTTGGGGCACACATGGTCGCTGTCGATGGAAGAACAGTTTTACTTGCTATGGCCCGCTGCGCTGCTTTTCATCAACCGACGCCGCCCGGCGATCTGGCTATCGATTGCAATAACATCAATACTTTTTTGGCGATGTGGCCTGGTCGCCTTTGGCTCGGGTGGGAATCGGCTCTACAATGGTTTCGATACCCACTCGGATGGTCTCCTTACGGGATGCCTGGTTGCATTCTGTGCGAACAGCGATTGGCTCCGAGGAGCGGCCAAGGCGGCGAGCCTCCCGGCCATTCTTGCAATGTGCTTCGCTCTGTTTCTGCTGCCCTACGACGCGAAGGTTACCTTGACTATCGGATTAACTGTCGTCGCGATCGCCTCCGCGATTGTGATGGTCTCATCATTTGAGGACCAGCGGATGCGCGAGTTCCTGAGGAAGCCGGCGCTGGTCTTTACGGGAAAGATTTCTTACGGCTGGTACCTGTGGCACTTTCCGGCGATTTTTTTGGCTGGATCTCATGTCAACAAACACAGTCCCGGCGGCGCCCTCATTTTCGCCGCCGCTATTCCGGCATCTTATCTGGCCGCGGTCGGTTCCTATTTCTTGATCGAAAGGCCGTTTTTGCGGCTGAAGAGAAACTACCCCGCCGCGGCAGCCTCAGAGGCCAGCGCGCTTGCACCGGCTGCCTGAAGACCGCCACAGACCATCCCTGTTGAAGCGCCATGGCGAACGCACGCTCAACTCAGACAACCCGGTTTCGTCTTGCCACAACAATTGACGTGGCCCTGATTCAGCCGCCGCCACTCCGAGGCGGCCCTTTCAACTCTTCCGCGAATCGGCGCGCCAGACATGTCTAAAGCGCCAAGTATCGTTTCGCGATTGCGGTCCAATCAAGTTCCGCAGCGAGCCGAGCTCGGCCGCTCTCCGCTTTTGCCTGCCAGACGCTGGTCGGCAGCTCGTAAAATTCCTCGATGGCCTTGCTGATGGTCGCAACGCAAATTGGCTCTTCGATTGAGACGCCGACGAGCCCCGCCGCCTGCAGCTCGCGAATCCCTCCGGCAAAGCTGGTGATGACCGGCCTTCCGCTCAGGCCCGCGAGCACGGCTACGCCGCTTTGCGAGTTGAACTCGCTATAGGCCAGGATGAACGCGTCGACTTTTGCAACCAGGTCGGGAAGGTCGGCATCGGCAACAAATTGCAGCATGTTGACGACGCCATCCGGATCTTCGCTGGCCGCTTCGAGACACGCCCGGCAATACTCGTCCGAGGGATCGGCGCCGCCCGCCAGGACCAAACGGACACTGTGTCCCCTTGAACGAAGCGCCTTGACGGCCTCAATGACCTGCAAGACGTTCTTGTTCCGTCTCACGCTTCCGAACGCGAGAATCGCGCCCGAACCCGGCAATGGCGTCCCGCCGGCCAGCGCGAACGCGCCATGTGGTATCACCCGGATCCGCCCATCCGGTATCCCGAACGTGCGGATGATTTCCTGTTTGCCCGCCTCGCTCAGCACGACGAGAGTCGAAGCGAGATGGTACTGGATCTTCAGAAGCATCTTTCGGAACCGTTGCCCCCCACGATGCCTGAAATCGTGGGGCAGCGGGTCATGCACGATCAGGAGAACCTTCTTCGAAAGCAGCCGCAACATGAAGAAGGTTGGGATGCTGACGACCTCATGGTCAGGCATCGAAAAGATCACGATCCGACTGAGCGCACTGCCTATAAATAAATAATAGAGCGTCCAGACGATGCGATTGAGCTTGCTGACGCGGGCAGCGAACTTGGCGGTATGATCCGTTGTCTCCCGCGGAGGCGTCAGTCGGGTGATATTCCGGTGCGACGGCTCCCACGAGGATGGCGACAGCGCCGGCGCAACAAAATTGACCAAGGCCCCGTTGTTGGCAAGTCCCTGCGCGAGCTCTGTTGCAAACCAGCCCGTGCCGGAACTCCAGATCTTCGTCGCGACACATAGACGAACGAGCTTGGTCCGCTCCATTTGAACCTCCGTCGACGAACATGTTATATGGAATTTGTTGAGATGATCAACGTTTGCGCATCGTGGCGAACGGCGCATAAACCATGCCGTGTAGTTAACGTCCTAACGCCGGATCCCGAGCAGCATCGTTCCGTCGCTCGATGTCTCGCCGAAACGACGTCTCGCCAAAACGATGTCGCGGCCCGTTCTCGTCAGACGTCCGCCGGGAGCGGGTTTCTTCTACCATTGCAATGGATGTTCGCTTATACGAATGCTACAGGCAAAAAACGCGTATTTGAGCACCGTCAGCGAACAATGAAACCCGACTTCGGCAAGAGCGCTCCGGAACGAATCCGGGCGCGGACCACGATAGGAGCCTCGATTCTTATCGCGACGCGGGTGGCTGCCCGGTGCGTCGATCTTGCGGCACTGGTGGTTCTGGGTCGTCTTTTGTCACCGGCCGATTTTGGGATCGTCGCGATCGCCATGTCTGTCATGACGGTCATCGAATCGGTCACGGAACTGCCGGTCTCCCTGGCTCTCGTCAGCTTCCCGGTGCGGACAAGGGCGCATTTCGACACGGCGTTCACGATTCAACTGGCAAGAGGAGTTGCCCTCTCCGCGATACTGCTCGTCGCGGCGTGGCCACTCTCCTGGGTATACAGCGACCACCGTTTGCTCGCGCTTATCGTTGCGCTGGGCATTGCGCCGGCGTCGCGCGGACTGCAAAACCCGCGCATGGTCGACTATGCGATCGATCTCAACTATCGACCGAGCTTCGCGGTCGAGGTCTCCGGAAAGCTGATCGCGCTCGTCGTTTCTGTCGGCTCGGCATGGTTGACCGGCAGCTATTGGTCGCTCGCGCTCGGCACGATCGCAGCTCCCTTCGCGTCGGCCGTTATTTCCTATTGGTATGCGCCCTATCTTCCGACGATCACGCTGCGGGAATGGCGGGAATTTTCGAGGTTCCTGCGTTGGACCACGGCGTCGCAGCTGGTGTCGGCGCTGAACTGGCAGATGGATCAATTGCTGCTCGGTCGCCTCATCAGCCGTCTTGAACTCGGCCGATACTCGATGGCGTCGAACCTGTCCAGCATGCCCTGGCAGATCCTGGTCGTTCAGGTCATGAGCCCGCTTCTGGTCGGCTTTTCGATGGTTCGGGAAGATGCCGGCCGACTGGCCGCGGCCTATCGCAAGAGTTCGGTCACCATCGTATCTGTCGGTCTTCCCATCCTGGTTGGAATGTGGCTGACCGCCGAGCCGCTGGTTCGGCTCATCTTGGGCGATCAGTGGTCCGAAAGCGCGTCCCTGCTGCGCTGGCTGGTCGCGTCGACGATGCCCAATCTGCTTGTTGCCCCGCTCAACCCATTGGCGATCTCGTTGAATCGAACAAGCATATTCTTCAAACTGTCCTCGATCGAGTTCATCTTCAAGCTTCCGCTGATGGTGATTGCGGCCGTATACTACGGTCTTTCCGGCGTTCTGGTGGTGCGGGTGGTGACCGGCGTATTCGTGACGGGATGTTCGATGCTGGCGATACGCGGCTTGATCAAGGAGCCCGTCTGGACCCAGTTGCTCGCGCCCTGGCGACCGATCCTGAGCGCTGTCGCGATGGTGCTTGCCGTCGTCGCGCTCGACGGACGGCTTGCGAATGACCATGACCACGTTCAACTTGTGTTCAACCTTGTGGTGACCGCGGCGATTGGCGCCGTTGTCTACGCGAGTTCAATGATTCTGCTCTGGCGCGCCGCGGGCCGTCCCGAGGGTTTCGAATCGAATGTTCTGGGTTTTCTCGGCCGCCTCGCGCGCCGACGGCTTTCCAATCCTGCCGTGTAGAAATCCTGGCTTCATCGCCGGCAAGATGCGCGATGCCAGGAGGCAGGATCAGACGCGGCCCGCGCTGGCATACGAATGAACATGCCCGTCACGTCCGGCCGAGAAGCTATGCCGGCAGGCGAAGTTCAGGGACTATCGTACTGCGCGAATCTGTTGGGGCACATCGCAGGCATCGCTGTATATGTGACCAGCTCTGTCTTCGGGTCCTTCACGTCGAGCAGATCTGAACCAAGAACAAGAAACGTGACGACCTTGCGCTCGAGCTGAGAGAATTGCGCGGCGCTTATGCGCCAGCGCGCCAACGCGTCAATCCCGACAATCCCCGCCGCCAAAACTCCGGCTTCCAACGCGATGCGGCGGCCCCATTCCTGGAATCTGGCCTGCTCCAGATCACGGGTCAGGGCAGCGATGCCGCCGGGGCTGATCTTTACGCCTGGGAACCGGCGGGCCACGATCTCCTTGATGAGAGTCTCGGGTCGACGCACCCAAAGAAATCCCGCTCCCAGAGACATCGCGCCCGCGGCAGACAGGAACCCCAGCACGGTTCGTCGCGAAACAGCAATCATTGTTAGTCCAGGAGCATTCGCGCCGCCCGAAGCGACAACGCTGCCACGGTCAGGCTGGGAGGTCCCGAACCAGCCGTCGGAAACACCGAAGAACCCACGACGACGAGGTTGCGCACCTTGTGATGTACTTGACCGGCGTCGACCACACTCTCAAGTGGATCGGAGCCCATGCGCAATGTGCCCTGCAGGTGGACGGAGATCTGATCGATCTGTCGAACTTCGATGCGCTCGACCGGCAACGGCCGCAAGACTTCCGGTAACCTGTCAAGCGCGGCCTTGACCCCCTGCAGACCATACTCCGACTGCCGGGGGAAGGAGACATGGGGCTGTCCGTTCGCTGATAAGGTCACCGTGCTCTCAGCCTGGGGAAGCGGCTCGACATTGATCGTTATGGGAAGAATTTGTCGCCAACGCCCGTATTCCGGGCGCAGGCCGTATATCCAGTTATTCTCGAAGAAGAGCAGCGCTCCGCCATACTCGCGTCGGTGTTCGCCGTCCAATAGCGAGACGTTCATGCAAGTCGTAATGGTGCTTCCGCCAAAATTGTCGACACCGTCCAGATAGGCTTCGACGGTGCATTCGATCTTCTCATGGAGATATTTGCCGATCAGCGGATGATCGAAGCCGGATTGCAGAAGCAAAGCAGGACTCTGAATGCCATTGGCACCGAGCACGACAAGATCGGCTTTGACCGAATATTCCCGGCCGGCGTTGACGAAATGGACCGCCCGCGCGGAACTGTTCTGGACGTCGACGAAAACGACCTTCGAATCGACGCAGATGTCGAGATCGTCGTGCTCGATGACGTGCTGCATCGAATTCAACGCCGTGAACTTCGCGTTAACGGGGCACCAACGGCAATCAGCCGTGCCGCAACAGGAGCTCCTCGATCCTATGGGCCGGCTGAGGCGCCCGTTCGGCATGACGAAGTGCTTGTCGGGCTGCGCCGATTTCATGATCCGATCGATATCGTTCATGCGATGAGGCGGCTGGGCGTATCCGCCGGAGCCTGGATAATGCATGGCCAGATCGTCGGGCCCGGCAATCAGCATCGTCTGCTCCGCCTCGTGGTAGTGGGGGGCGAGTTCATCGTAGGACAGCGGCCAGTCAAGCCCGACGCCGTATTTCGACTTCAGACGGAAATCACTGGGATGAAGGCGCGGGCATTGGGCCCACCAGCAATTGGTGCCGCCGCCGAACGCGATCGAATAGTGCCAGGGCTTTTCTCCCGCACCATGCGTGTAAAGCTCTTCCGTATCGTAAATCGAGTTGGCCCTGTTCTTGACCTGCCAATCGTGGGACTTGTAAGCGCCCCATTCGACGACCAGAATGCGGCCGGATCGCGCTTTCTTGAGCAACTCCTGCAGGAAGAACAGCGAGCCGAAACCCGACCCGATGACCACAACCTCGTAATGCGCGTCCATTCGATCGGGAAGAATGAACGGCATAATTGGCCCTCGCTAAAC